>CAZERV010000111.1:0-8718 GCA_964514815.1 uncultured Spirochaetaceae bacterium
GGGCCCGAAAATCAGGATCGAAAATGTTCGCTCAAGACCCGCCAGGGCAATAGAAGACGATCTGGGCGGCATGGGCGCGGTATATCTTACTATTTTCAATGACGGTGGGAAGCCTGACCGCCTGCTGGGCGCCCGTACGGATGTAGCCGAGAAGGTAGAAATACATACGGGCTCAATGGAAAAAGGCAAAATGACGATGAAACCGGTAGAAGGCGGCATCGAGATTCCGGCAAAAGGTAAGTTCGCATTCGAGACCGGCCGCTACCACATCATGCTCATCCGCCTCAAGCGCCACCTTAATGAAGGCGATAAGTTTAAGATGGTTTTAGAGTTTGAAAAAAGCGGCCTGCTGGAGGTGGAAGCAGAGGTCCGCCAGGAGTAAAAATTATGAAAAAAATCTTGACAGGCGTGTTTCTTTATTTATAATTAGGATAATAAGGTCTTTTTATACGAAATAGAAAGTTATGCTTTTGAGTAGAAGTTGTGAATACGCCCTGCAGGCGGTGATTTACCTGGCTGCGAAAACAAAAGACACTCCCATCTTTCAGCAGAATATTTCCAGGGCTCTGAACATTCCCCCCCATTTTCTGGGCAAAATATTACAAGTGCTCACCCATCACCAGATAGTAACTTCCAGAAAGGGCAAGAAAGGCGGATTCTTGCTCGCCAAACCGTCAGAGGCCATTTACCTCTACGACATCATCAAGGTTATTGACGGTCCGAATTTTTTGGATCGATGTGTGCTCGGCTTTCCCGGCTGCAGCGATACCAGTCCCTGCCCGGTGCACATTGAATGGATAAAGGCTAAGAAGATTATCATCGACATGCTGAGCAATAGAACTATCGAGGAGCTCAGCAGGAGTATCGATATCAAACTGAACTTTATAGAGAGTCTATCCCAAGGATAAAAGGCATGAAGAGACATCATAAGACCATACTTATCGTAGCCCTATCGGTTGCTGTTATTTTGGTAGTCTATTTTACGGTGCTCTACCGGCTGAGCCATGCAGTGTCGGGAAAACTGGAGGAAAAGGAGACCCTGGCGGTCAGCTATATTAATAAGGCATTCGATCTGGATGCGAATAACGACCTCTGGAAAGACATCGCCCCGGTGAGGATCCATCTTTTGCCCCAATCGGCCCGGACGCCTCACGGTACTACCGAAAGAGACATCCTGGTTCGCATGGCTCACAATAATGAGGAGATAGCCGTTTTGATCGAATTCAGCGATGAGTCAGAAGACAGGACGGGTCCGGCCAATCCCGATGCCTGCGCCGTTTTATTTGCCCCCGGAGACGCCCCGGCCACGGCCCAGATGATGGGATTCGGAAGCATAGCGAACGTCTGGCAGTGGCTGGCGGACCGGGATGCCAGGAAATACCAGGCAGGTGACGCTTCCGTAAACGTAGTCCGTGAGCTGTTCGCCAGGGGACCGGGTACCCAGAAAGAATTGCCAGGCCAGAATGTGGAAGGCCGCGGCGAATACGGACAGGGCAGGTGGAAGGTAGTATTCAAGCGTAAGCTGAAGAGCTCCCAGGAGAATGAGCTGGAATTAAAGCCCGGGGTCGATATGAATATCGCTTTCGCCGTCTGGAACGGCATAAAAATGGAAAGTTTTTCCAGGAAATCGATCTCAATCTTGCGCAATTTGACTTTAGAGGAAAAATGAAAAGACTTATCCCGGTATTTATCCTGACCATCCTGTTTTCGCAGGCCGCGGCCGGCAAAGAAGTAAGGATAGAATTAAAAGCCGGCAGGTATTCCTACTCCCCCGGTGTGATAACCGTGAATAAGGGGGACCTCCTGGCCATCAAGCTCGTCAGTGAAGATGTCACCCACGGTTTCTTTCTGGACGGATACGACATCTCAGGCTTTGTTCACCCTGGGGAGACCAGGGAGATCATCATCAAGGCCGATAAAGTGGGAAGATTCACCTTCCGCTGCTCCGTCACCTGCGGGGAGTTTCACCCCTACATGATAGGCTATTTGAAGGTTCGTCCCAACATCAATCTTTATGCGGGTGTCTCCCTGGTGTTTCTCTTAAGCCTTGGCTCGCTTCTGCTGGTCTTGATCAGAAAGAAGAATCCGAGCAACCGGCTTTTCGGCTTTATTCCTATGGACTGGCGGATGGAGTTGACCAAATTCAAGCCGATTCGGGCCTTATTCAAAAGCCGCTGGTTTCCCCTGGTGCCGCTAATCATCAATCTATTTATCTTCACCGTGATCCTCACATCCGGCATTGTGGGAGGTTTCTCCTCCTCCGGGAATTACAATTTCGGCATCATGATCGTCTGGATACTCTGGTGGGTCATCTTGATGCTCTTCCTGGTCCCGGTGTTAGGACGATTCTGGTGCATGGTCTGTCCCTTTCCCATGTTCGGCGACTGGCTGCAGCGGGGGAGGCTCATCAATGTGGGCAGGAAGAAATCTTTCGGACTGGCTAAAAAGTGGCCCAAGGAGCTGCGCAATCTCTGGCCTCTGACCATTCTCTTCTTTGTCACCACCTTTTTCTCCGCTTTCTTCACGGTTAGACCCCTGGCCAGCTTTATCCTGCTGGCAATCATCATCGGCTTTGCGACCTTCATCTCCGTCATCTATGAAAAAAGGACCTTCTGCCTTTATTTCTGTCCGGTCAGCGGGTTCCAGGGGCTCTATGCCAATTTTGCGGCCAGCGAGGTAAGGGTCAAGGACCCGGCGATATGCAAGAAACACACTCCCAAGACCTGCGTGGTCGGCAATGAGAACGGCTACGGCTGCCCCTGGATGGAACAGCCCCACGATATGAACCGCAACACCTACTGCGGAATGTGCCTGGAATGTTTCAAGACCTGCCCCTATGATAATATGGCTTTCAACATCAGGCCCCCGGGGACCGACCTGCTTCAGGAGCCCAAGAAGATTGCCGGCACTTACGGCCGGCAGGGTTTTGACGAGGCTTTCAAGGGTCTCTCCATGGTGGGCATCATGATTGTCTTCTTCCTCACCATGCAGGGACCGTTCGGGATATTCAAAGACATGGTCAGGGCCACGACCCTTGGCGGGTATTTCACCTTCCTTCTCGGGCACCTTTTATTAACTTTTCTGGCCCTTCCCGGAATATATTCTCTCTTTATCTTTCTCTCTAAAATAATGAGTGGAGATAAAAATGCTTCATTTAAAAGAGTGTTTTCCGCTTTTTCAAATATCTTCATACCCCTGGGGCTGGGCATCTGGGCAGCGTTCAGTGTGGGCATCATCCTGCCCAATGGAAGCTACCTGCTGCATGTAATCTCCGACCCCTTTGCCTGGGGTTGGGACCTTTTCGGCACGGCAAATATTCCCTGGACTCCCTTTCAAACGGGAATCATGCCCTATATCCAAATTCTATTTTTGCTCGTCGGCCTCGTCTTTTCCCTGGAGTACGGATACAAGATCGCGGGGCAAGTCTTCTCGAAAAAAGGAGAAGCGAAGCGCGGCTGGATACCAATTGCAGTTTTCTTGCTTGGTATTAATATTTTTTTTATGTGGCTCTTTGTAGGGTAGGTCTGATATGTGGAAACGTGAAATTGTGGTTATCTTCCTGGTCCTCCTCAGTGTGGCGGGCACCATTTTTTCGGTCTTTGCTTATAAAAACGCTAAAGAGGCGAACACGATTACTTTAATTGCCCGGGCCCCGGAAAAGGGCAACTGGTCTCCGCAGACGATAAACGTTGAGAGGGGCAAAGAGGTAAGCCTGACCATTAGAAATACGGATTTAGTGTCTCACGGCTTCTATATACCGGCCCTGGACCTTCTGGTAGGGGAAATCAAGGCAGGAGAGGTTGAGAGGATCAATTTTACCGTTAAAGAAGCGGGAGAGTATCTTTTTCTTTGCACGATCTGGTGCAGTGAATATCACATGCAGATGAGGGGAAAAATAATTGCCAGGTAACGGGGGAAAAATAAAAATCTACCGGATCGTCTTGATCCTGGTCTTTTCCGTTATTGCGGTCGGGGGCGTGATAGGAATAACTCTCTATATCCGGGCCAGGAAGTATGAGAGTCTTGCCGATATATCTTTTTTCTTTGAAAATCCTGCCGTCGAGCACCCGGAAGTGGCCGGGAAGCGGGTGGTAGAAAGGATAGAGCTCCTGGAACCGAAAGAAGCCTTTAATTTTAACCTGATAGACCTGGACTACAGCCCCACCGGCCTCACAGATTTCAGGGGCAAGCTGGTCCTGGTCGGTTTCATCTACACGAGCTGCCCTGACGTTTGCGGAATCCTTACCCAGCATTTTCGCTATATCCAGCGGACACTCGATGAGGAGATCGGAAAGAACCTGGAGCTGATATTCATTACCACGGACCCCGAGCGTGATACCCCGGACAGAGTGCGGGCTTATACCGAAGGATTCGATGGGAAATGGCACTTTTTGACCGGCACCGAATCCGAGCTTCAGGAAGTCTGGGACAAATATCATGTTTTTGTAAAAGAGGGAAGAGCTGGAACGGGCCTGGTTTATCATACCTACATGGTTGCCCTGATCGATCGGGAGGGAATGATCAGGTACAGGTATGTGGGTCTCGTTGATCCGGAAGACACGATTATTAAGGATATCAATTATCTGTTAAGGAAAGGATAGTGGAATATTTTAATCTAACGCGGAAGGATTCCGCAGGGAAAATCTTATATCTTAAGGAGGTTAATCTAATGGCCAGAAAGATTAAATACCTGTGCTTAACGGCGATCTTACTGGTGATCCTGGTTTCTTGCGCTTCCAAGGCGGCGGAAGTCGGCCCGGTGGAAGAGTATGTGCCGGGAACCAAACGTTGGTCAGGTCCCTACCAGCGGATCTCTATGCCGTCGACACAGCCGGTTAAAGACCTCGGCAGTGCAGATGTGACTATTACTGTCGAGGCCTTCACCTCTGAGTTCAAACCCAACCTTATCCGGATCAAGCAAAACCAGGTCGTAAAGTTGATCCTCAAGGGCACGGATGACGGCGATATGCCCAAGATTTCGGCCTTAAGAGAGTTCAGCGGGCACGGTTTCATGGTGATGGGTCCCTATGATATCTGGATTACCGGACTCAGGTCGAATGTGACCAGGGAGATCGTCTTTAAAGCAACGGAGGCCGGAGAGTTCGACTTCGAGTGCGTGGTGTTCTGCGGGGTGAATCACTATAAGATGCGGGGAAAGCTCATTGTGGAACCCAGCTAAAGACCCATATTCATTGACCTTAGTGGAATAGCTTTGCGTGAAAGGAGAAAAAAGATGAGAAGGAATAAAATAATCAGATCGGCAGTACTGTGCTCTGCGGCGGTGTTAATCGCAGCGGTTTTTCTGGTGCTCATCGGATGCGGCCCATCGAAAGGACAGGCCGCATCGGTTAACCCCTACCAGCGGGCCTATCCCATGCCCCATCAGTACTGGCAGAAAAACGATGAGTTCTACGTGTTTGCCTCAGGTGGGCAGCAGGGCGGGCTCTACGTGTACACCATCCCGACCATGAAACTTTTGGCCGAGATTCCGGTTTTCGAACCCGGCGCCAGGTGGGGCTGGGATACGACCAACCCTGTAGTCAGAAAGCTCCTGACGAATCCCTGGACCGGGGAAGTGGTGACCAGGGGCGATACTCACCATCCCTCCATAAGCAGGACCAACGGAGTCTACGACGGCAGGTGGATCTTCATAAACGATAAGATGTACGCCAGAGTGGCCCGGATCGATCTGACTACTTTCAGGACCAAACAAATTATCTGGATACCGAATGTAAAGGGAGGTATGCATGGGGCCCACATCAGTCCCAATTCGGACCTGATAGTGGCGAACATCGAGCTGGAACAGTATCCGGACAAAAAAATTATCGATTACCTGGGCGTGGATGTGGATCTAATCAAGGGTCCCTATGTCTCCACTGTGTCCGGAATCGATGTCGACAAAGATGGGAACATGAAAAACGCCTGGCAGATCTGGGGTCCATGGCAGTACGACATGGTGAGAATCGGCTGGGGCGCCATGGACGGTTGGTTCGTCAACACCGCCTACAATACGGAAAGATCGGTCAATGTGGTAGGCATGTTCCAGCGCCCCGAGGATTATATATTCTTCTGGAATATCGAAAGCATCAAAAAGGCCATAGAAGATAAGAAATATATAACCACCGAGCAGGCGCCGGATGTTCCGGTCATCGCCTGGAGGGATGTAGAAGTCTATGCCGTTCCCTGCCCGCTTAACCCCCACGGGGTGGATGTATCGCCCACCGGAAGATACGCCGTGGTCGGCGGCAAAGCCACCACCATTGTGCGGACGTTTGATTTTTAAAAAGTGAAGCAGGCCATTGCGGAAAAGAGATTTTCAGGCGAAGAGTTCGGCATCAAGATAATCGATAGGGATTATGTTTCCCACGATATTGACGCCGGGCTCGGGCCCACCCATATCGAGTTCGACAACGAGGGTTTTTTCTACGTGGGTTTCTTTGTCGATTCGGACATCAAGAAAATCTCCCTGGGAGAACCGTACACGGAAAAGCATGGGCTGGAACCCTGGCAGGTAGTGGACGTAATTCCGGTCCACTATTCGGTAGGCCATCTCCTGGTGCCGGGCGGCGACATGGCGGAGCCCTACGGAAAGTACCTGATCTCCATGAACAAGCTTACCAAAGACACCTTTGTGCCGCACGGGCCGCTTTTTACCGAAAACCACGAGCTCTTCAATATCGAGTCGAATCCGGTCAGATTAATCGACCAGATGCCGCTGCCCCCGGAAACCCACGACTCCCAGGCGATTCCGGTAGAGCTTCTGGCTAAAAAAGTTTTGACGAAGTATACCCTGCCGGAAAAAATCGATCGGCCTTCCGTTGAGTATGACTACGGCGCGAAAGAGGTCCGGGTAAAGATGACCTCAGTGCGCTCCTTTTTCAATCCCGACTGGTTTACCGTTCCTGAGGGTTGGAAGGTCAAGTTGAGATTGACCAACATCGAGGAGGCGATAGACATAAGCCACGGGTTCGCCCTGACCTATCACGACGTGGCCGAATCGATCGAGCCGGGCGATGTCAAAGAAATTGAGTTCACGGCCAGGAGGGAAGGCGTCTACTGGTACTACTGCCTCTGGTTCTGCAGCGAGCTTCATTTGGAGATGCGCGGCAGGATGATCGTAATTCCCGAAAGCCAGTGGAACTCCGGCATGGAGTGGAAGCCGCCGGCGGCTTGAGCGAGGATCGGATGTTGAATTATCAACACGGTTCGGAAGGAGCCCCTGGGTTCAGGGGTTCCCTCCCCCTTTTTTTTCTGGCCTTTTGCCTCACCGTCGGTGTTCCTCCTGCCTCAGGTGTTCCCGAATCTAGCGCCTTAATAGGGAATAAGATCGATTTCGAGCTCAAATACTCGGCAGTGGTGAAAGATATACCCGAGGGAGCAAAGAACATCAGGATCTGGATCCCCTATCCCCGTTCCGACGACTTTCAGCGTATTTACAGCATCAGGGTAGCCGCTTCCTATCCCACTTATATCCATCAGGAAGAAGTGTACGGAAATGAGTTTCTCTATTTAACGATAGACAATCCGGTGGAGAAAGAGATCGAGATCGAGATGGACATCCTGGCGGCCCGTTATGAGGTGATCAACAAAATTGATTTCAACCGGGTAGGGGAGATGGAAGAGGGCATGCTGCCCGAGGCGGACCGCTATCTTAAGAGCAATATCGACGAAACGGCCGACTTAGCCGAATTAAAAAGGATCGTCGATGGGGTACTGAAGGGGAAGAGAAGGTATATCGATAAAGTAAAGGCCCTTTACGATTACGTTTACGATAATATGGATTACAGCAAGGAGATCGCCGGTTACGGCAAGGGAGATGTGGGCCGGGCCTGCACGGTCAAGAGCGGAAACTGCATCGACTTTCATTCCCTATTCGTGGCCCTGGCTTCCGTGGCCGGTGTCCCCGCCAGGGAGGTTGCCAATATCGAAGTCCCCCTGGAAGAGGGGATCCCGAATTACTGCGAGGCGAACTACCACTGCAATGTGGAGGTGTATCTACCCAACTACGGCTGGATTCCCCTGGATATCTCCCATGCCAGGAAAGGAAAGAGATCGAAGGAGTTCTATTTTGGCTCCCTGGATAACCTGCGCCTCAGAATCGGGCAGGGAAGGAATATCGATCTTGCCCCGCTCCAGCAGGGCCCTCCCCTAACCCGGCTCCTGCATTTCCCTTATGTGGAAGTCGACGGAGTGCCTTTTTCTAATGTAGAAGTATCCGCCCTCACGAAAGTCTACAACCGGGAGGCGGACAAGAGCTACGGGGTGATAATCGCCGCGGGCGAGAAGGCCAGGTCCTTCACCGGGGTGGATACGGAGGGCAAAAATATTAATCTTGATGATTACCTGGGCAAAAATGTTATTCTATTGAGCTTTTTTACTACCTGGTGCGGAAGGTGCATTTGGGAGACGGAAGGACTGGTAATGGCTTTTCCCGAATACAGCCGGAAAGGGGTCGTCTTTCTCAGGATCAATGTGATGGAGCCGGAGGAGAAGGTCGCGGCCTTTAAAAGCAAGCATAAAATTCCTTTCCCGGTTTTGATCGATGAGGCCGGTAGAATCAGCCGGCTGTACGGAGTAAAATACGTGCCGGCAAATATCATTATCAATCGTCGCGGAACTGTGTTTTTTGCCGGGAGCCTGCTTCCGGAAGAGGACCTGCGAAGACGGTTGGATGAAGCGCTGAATAAATAAGGATATCAAGAATGAGTTTCAAAAAAA
>CAZERV010000112.1:0-8571 GCA_964514815.1 uncultured Spirochaetaceae bacterium
GAAGCAGTATCCGCCGAATGTGTACGTGATCAAAGTGATGTGCAGCGGCAGGGTAGACCCCCAGTTTGTTTTGCAGGCCTTCGATGACGGGGCAGATGGGGTGATAATTCTGGCCTGCCACCCGGGGGACTGTCATTACAAAGAGGGCAATTTCCGGGCCGTTCAGCGATACCGCCTTCTTTTAAGGCTTTTGGAGCAATATGGAATCGAGAAGGAGAGATGCGGCTTTGATTATATATCGGCGGGGGAAAGCGAAAAATATGTAAAGGTGATGACCGGGATAGTGGGCAAGGTTAAAGCGCTTGGTCCCATCCCGGGATCTCAAGGTAAAGGGAGATAATAATGGATGCAACGAAAGTAATGGATCTAAAGGGACTGAAATGCCCCATGCCCACCCTGAAAATGACAACCGTGGTCCATAACACGCTGAAACCGGGGGACGTTCTTGAGGTTGTGGCTGACTGTCCCACTTTTGAAAATGATGTAAAAATCTGGTGCCAGCGAATGAAAAAAATTCTCCTGTGGATGAGGGAAGACGAGCCGGGAGTTAAGCACTGCCAGATACAAATCTGATCGTCAGGCGGAGCTTCCAGTCACTTTAAATTCCGAGATCCTTTCGTTTAATCTATTTACAATATTCATGGTCAATTCGGCCAGCTCGGTGAGGATTTCAAGGGTCTGCAAAACGCTTTCTCCGTCGGCTTTTTGAGCTTCCGCGGCCGCACTGATTTCCTGAGCCACCTGGTCGAGCTCCCGCGCTCCTTCAAGCACCTTCTCAACGCATCTTGCTTCTCCGCCGATGGCGTTTTTTATCTCTTCGGAAAGGGTCACCAGGTGCTCCATGGAGGTAATGATTTCTTTAGTGCCGGCGCTCTGCTCTTCCGTGGCGCCGGCAATCTCGGTAATTATGGCAACCGTCTCGGTTATATCCGCCATAATGGACTCGAAAGCTTTGCCGGCTTCTTCGGAAAGTTGATTGCCGTGCTCGATCCTGGTTAGTGTTTCCCGGACGTTCTCCTTAACTTTCTTCGCTTCTTTTGCCGAGTTTGCAGAAAGATTCCGGATTTCCTCCGCCACCACGGCGAAGCCTTTTCCTGCCGCTCCGGCATGAGCGGCCTCTATGGCTGCATTCATGGAAAGCAGGTTGGTAGTGGCGGCGATCCTGGTTATTCCTCCAATGGCATCGGCAATTTTTGTGGAAGCGTCCTGGATTTCCTGGATGGCCTGGACGGTCACCCTTATCTTATCTCCGCCTTCCCGGGCAATTTGGGTCAGCTTTTTTCCGAGTTTTTCCGCATTCTCAGTGCTTTTGCTTACCGAATTAATCGAGCTCACCATTTCTTGCACACTCGCTGAGCTTTCGGCCACCGCGCTCGACTGGCTCTCTATATTTTTAGTGATATTTCCCAGAGACATTCTCATCTCTTCCACCGATTTAAGGGTCTCTTTAATTACCTCTCTTTGACTTTGGATGTTGTAGTTCACGCCTCCTATTAATTCTACCATCTCCGTTACCATCACCCTGGTCTCTCTTACTGCGGTTATAAGATCCTCGTTCGCCTTTTATTCCTAATGTCCTTAATTCTCAAATATTTTGCCGATTCCCCGGGCTTTGAAAGATAGCCCGTTTCATATTTGACCAGGAAAACCTGAGCAGCCTTTTTTCGAACCACCATCCGATCCTAGTCGAGATTGATAAAAAACCCGTATACCCATCCTTCAACACCGGATTCGAGGGTGATCCGATAATAGTATGAGCTCATATTATCAATAAGGACCTCTTCTTTTTATTATCCTTTTCGGCTAAAGCCCTTTTCCCGAGTACTGCCGTATTAATATCGTTCTCAATCCACCACCCTCTGCTTGAACCCTCTCTTTCTGTATAGACTTTTAGCCAATTTTCACTTTCTTTGACCACAGCTATGACGTCCATCGGTTTTATATATTTTGAAGTTTTTTCTATAATAACGGCCGGCCTGGCAACTCTGGCTATATATTTAGACCAGATCCAGCCGACTTTTTCATCTATCGTTTTTATCTTGACGAAAGTGAATTTGGTGGTTCCCTTGGAATCATCACCTTCTGCTTCTTCCCCGGTCCAGGTGACAACTTCTCCTAAAGCCAATTCCGTTACATATTCAAACTCATTGTCTTTGTAGGTCGGCTTATCTACGATCCATTTCCCGTCAGAGAGACAGACAGAAGGTATCTGTTTTTCCGGTTCAACTTTCTCGGCGGCTTCCCCGGACTATGTAGTCTGCTCGGTCCCTTTTTGTTCACAACTCAATAATACAAACAGGAGTGATACAATTAATGCGACTGCAAAAGTTCTTCTTACAAACACGATTTATCCTCTAATTTGATCTTATTTTGGCCATATCTTAACAAAGATTGTTTAAAGCATCAAATTAAAAACGATTCTCTTTTTTAATAATTACATCCCCAGCGCATTTAAAAGGCCGCTGTACACTCTTTGGGTAAGATAGCCTATCGGCAAAATGTTGTATTTGGAATAATTACCAAACAAAATTAAAGCGATGAGGATAAAGCTCCCGTACCTTCGGTACAAGTTCTTATGATATTCAAATTTATCCGGAATAAGACATAATAGAATATGTGAGCCGTCCAACGGCGGTATGGGGAACAAGTTAAATATAGCCAGCAAGAGATTTATCCATATAAGGTAGGTAAATATTTTATATAAGATTTCTCCGACCGTCTCAAGATAAAATATTCCGATGGCAAAGGTAACCAATATTTTCAGCAAAACTGCAATGACAATTGCTGTTAAAAAATTCGAGAGTGGACCGGCAACAGAGACAAGAATTTCATCGTTTTTCGGGTTTTTAAAATTTCCGGGGTTAAATTCTACCGGTTTTGCCCATCCAAATCCAGCCAGAATTATCATCAAGAAGCCTATTAGCTCCAGATGAGCCAATGGATTAAGGGTAAGCCGACCTTGTATCTTAGGTGTATTATCACCGAGCTTGGTGGCAAAGTAAGCGTGGGAAAACTCATGGACCGTGAATCCTACCAATACAGCAGGCAACATCAAAGCAATCTCTCTTAAGTCCAGGTTGAACAATAGACCCTCCTATATATCAGAGTAAAAAGGCTCTTGTGTCTGAAGCAAAGTCTGCTCCATAATGTAGCACATATTTGGAAAATAAAACGAGTCCCCGACAGGACAGAGCTCTTGTAGGAAAAAATGACTTCGAGTATAGTAGCCCATCAGAAAATCATGAACAAAGATCAAATCCGTAATTTTTGCATTATTGCTCATATCGATCATGGAAAGTCCACCCTGGCGGACCGGTTCATTCAGAAGGCCCACATCATACCGGATCGTGAATTCAGGAACCAGATTCTCGACAATATGGATATCGAACGGGAAAGGGGTATCACCATAAAGTCCCAGGCCGTTTCACTTCCCTACCGGGCCTCCGACGGAAAGGAGTATTCTCTGAACCTGGTTGATACTCCCGGGCATGTGGATTTTTATTACGAGGTATCCCGGGCAATTTCTTCCTGCGAAGGAGCGATTCTCTTGATCGATGCCACCCAGGGAGTGGAGGCTCAGACCCTGGCCAATATGTATATGGCTTTGGAGTATGACCTGGAGATTATTCCGGTGATTAACAAGATCGATCTTCCAGCCGCCGATATTGAGGGAATAAAGGAGCAGATAGACCATGACTTAGGGCTCGACGCCGAAAAGACGCTTTTAGTCTCGGCTAAATTGGGGACCGGAATCGATGAGCTCCTGGAAGCTATTGTAAAGAGGATCCCGCCGCCGAAAGGTAGTAACCGCGAGCCTCTCCAGGCGCTCATCTTTGATTCTCATTACGATCCTTACCGGGGAGTCATTGTCCATATCCGGGTATTCTCAGGTTCGATTCGTACCGGCCAGGAGGTTCGTTTCTGGGCCAATAACTCGGTCTACCAGGTAGATGAGGTAGGGATTTTCCGACTCGGACTACAAAAAGCGCCCGGGCTCGGGGCAGGGGAGGTCGGGTATTTTATTGCCGGCGTAAAGACGATCTCGGATACCCGGGTCGGAGACACGGTCACGGATAACAGGAACCCCAGCGCAACTCCGCTTTTGGGGTTTCGAGAAGCAAAACCGGTTGTCTTTTCTTCGATCTATCCGGTTGATTCCAATTATTACAACGAGTTGGCCGCCGGTATGGAAAAGCTGAAATTGAACGATGCCTCGCTCACTTTTGAGAAAGACTCCTCGGCGGCCCTGGGTTTTGGATTTCGCTGCGGCTTTCTCGGTCTTCTGCACCTGGAGATCGTCCAGGAGAGGTTGGAAAGAGAGTTTCTTCTTTCGATTGTATTCACAGCACCCTCGGTAAAGTTCCGTTTCACCCTCCAGAACGGAGAGACGCTTTTTGTTGACAACCCGGTGAATTATCCGGATCCCGGGAAGATCCGGAAGACGGAAGAGCCCTATATCCGGGCCTCGATTATCACCCCGGCGATCTACCTGGGTAGTATAATCAATCTCTGCCTTGAAAAGCGGGGAGTACAGACCAATCTTACCTATCTCGATGAAAAACGGGTGGAGATGATCTATGAAATACCTCTCACGGAAATTGTGTTCGATTTTTATGACCGCTTGAAATCTTTAAGCCGCGGCTATGCCTCGTTCGATTATGAGATGGCCGATTACCGGGAAACCGACATTGCCAGGCTGGATATCCTCCTCAACGGAAAGCCGGTAGATGCCCTGGCCCAGATAGTGTACCGGGAAAATGTTTCTCAAAGAGCGCGGCTGGTATGCAAAAGGTTGAAAGATGAGATACCGAGGCACCAGTTCAAGATAGCGATCCAGGGCGCCGTCGGCAGTCAGATTATCGCCCGAGAGACCGTCTCGGCCTTGAGAAAGGATGTAACTGCGAAATGTTATGGCGGGGACATTACCAGGAAAAGGAAGCTTTTGGAAAGGCAGAAGGAAGGAAAGAAAAGGATGAAAATGGTCGGAGATGTTCAGCTCCCCCAGAGTGCTTTTCTTTCCGTGTTAAAATCACAGGAGGATTGAAAGCACGGCCAGACTCTGCCTGAGCCTGGAGGTAAAATAGCGGAAGCAGATTACCACCCGGGACAGGAAATTTCTCGACAGGCTCGGTTCAGGAATTGCATCGGGCAAATGCAGGAAAGCGTATTCGACCTCTTTCAATATTTGTATCATGTTTTCTTTATCTTCCGGGTCTTCCCGGTCCTTTTGCCTGAGGTACGATCCCACCAGCTCTTCCGCCTGAAGGAGGAGATGCATTTCGTTCTCGCAAAAGGCCTTCGCCGCTTCCCTGGAAAACGGCTTTGTTTCGTCTGCCGAGGGGTGCGCCTCAGTCGACCGGCGCGCTGAAAGGGGAGTAGAGCTTAAAATCTCGGTCAGCTCTTTCCGGTTGTGAACTATTCGGGCGCCTGAGGGCAGTCCGGTCTTAGCCAGGTCGTAGACCCTGCCCGTGTCCTTGATTTCTTTTTCAAGCTGCAGGGAATAGGACCGCAGTACCAGATCGCTTAAGACTTCTTTTCCGTCCTTCCCCTTGAGTTTCAGTAAGGGACGGCCCATGATCGCTTTAAAACTCGACATGCCCAGGGGATCGAGGTAGTTGGAATCGAAATGCATGCTCCTGTTAACGGGAGCACCCCGGGCATGGGTCTTACCCGGAGCATAGCTGAAATCCAGACCGGTCAGCAGCACCGGTCCCGAGGTCATTTCCAGGGCGGCATGCACGGCAGCGACACCGACCGAACCAAGAGGAGGAAAGGGAGTGGGGAGCAGACCGCAGCTTTCAAGGCGATCTAGAATCCGCAGAGGATAAAAACGGGAAGAAAAGAAATAGACTTCCTCTTTAAAGAGCCTTATAACCAGAGGATTTGCGGTCAGGTCGCATAATAAGGCCATGCCGGGGCCGTGGTAAGGAAGAAAGTCCTGAAGATTGCTGATCTGAGATTCCAGCATGAAAACAAAGTCCGGTTTTATATTCCTGTCCATTAAGACCGGCAGGGACGTGTCAACGGCGATCAGCAGGATATCGTCTCTGAGCTTTTCAATCGTAACCAGGCTCTCTTCCAGAGAGGGACCGGCCCCGACCACGACAACAGGTTTTTGGGTCTTAAGACATCTTAAGTCCTTTGCCCGGGTCAGAAGATCGAGGTTTTCAAAAAGGTTCTTCAACCAGAGCTTTGACATATTGATCAGGGTCATTCTATTTTGCCAGAAGATGCGGACCTCCTCTTCCAGGACCGCAAGCATACCGGCGTAAGTTTTTCTCTCCAAATAGTAACCGCCGCACAGGTAGAGGGGCAGGACCCGTCTGAACTTCCAGGCGCCGATGTCATAAAGCGCTTTAGCCGCGCCTTTCCGGCTGGCCGTCCTGATGATCGTAAGCCTGGGATCTTTGGGCAGATTCACCGGGTTTTCCTGCAAGGCGAAAGCCATTAGTTGCTGGTCCGCCTCAATGCAGAGAATATGGCAGCGGAGAGGCAGCTTTTGGAGAAGCTCTTTCAGGCCATAGCCCAAGCCTAAAGAAGGTATGAAGATGAGAGTCTTATCCTCCAGGAAGATTCGATCCACCCTGTTCCGCACTGCGTTCAAGGGGTCTACTGAGGAGTAGAGGAGCTTACCTTTATACTTGAGGTTGAATCCCTTGCCGGTATCGATCAGCAGGGGTTTTGCCTGCGTCATTGCCTGGGCACAATATATTGATAAAAAACGGAATTGAAATTATCCTCAAGGAGGTCCGAGTCAAGCAGAACAGCTTGCAAGTCTGCCTCTAAGGCCTGTCCGGCGATGTATTTATAGTAATCATCAGCAAAAATGGCTTCCTCTTCAGGCATTTTTCGCTCATCATCCAGCTTCAGAACGATTACCCGATCGTCCAGCAAGACAGGATCGGAGATCTCGTTCTCTTTGATAGAGAACGTTTCGATAAAAAAGTCTCTGTTGAAAGTGGCAGTGGAGAGATTGATCTCCTCAACTTTTGCTCTTACCGGTGACATAAAGAAGATGCCCTGGTAATTCAACGGAAAATATTCGGTCGAAGAAGGAAGCAGGCCTTTTTCACCGCTGGCGGCTGAAAAACCTGCCTCCCTGGCTCGCATGCTGAACTCTTCCGCCTTATTGAGAAAATAGTCTTCGACCATTCCCTTCTCATACCTCATGATATAATCCCGAACAATCTGCAGAGATTCTTCCGGCGCTCCAGGTGAGGAGGCTTCTCCTTCAAAATTCAATTCCACCACCGGCGAATCGCAGCGATAGATAACCCAGCCGAAACGGCTCTCCATTACCGGAGATAATTCACCCTCTTTAATCTTAAAAATCTTTTCCACCGAATCGACCGTGTCAAAATCACCTTCCAGATCATAAAAGTAGCGCCAGCCCATATTCCCGCCATTTTCCGCATAGAGATCTTTAGAATGGGAGCGAGCCAACTCTTCAAAACTGCTTACTCTTCCGGCCAGCTTTTTTTGAATTTCCTCAGCCTCATTTTGACTGCTTTTGATCAGGATCCGGCTGAGCTTAATTTTTTTAAAGCGGTCTTTATTCTTGATTCCATAGACAAAAATTTCTTTCTCGGGAAAATCGGAAAAATTATAATAAACAAAGGAGAATCTTCTCTGCTTGTCGAGCATTTCTCTGAAAAAAAGTGATTCTTTGCTGCTCCAACGCTGGAGAGTTAAAATATCCTGAAGAATCTGCTCGTGGTTTATCTGTTCTCTAAACAGCTTTCTGGTGGCGAAGCGCTCTGAGCTGGGAGTATTTCGGTATCTTTCTTCACTGAACTTTCCGTCCTCCTGGTACGGTCCTGATTTTATAAGGGTTTTATCCACCCGGTCTTCAGAAACCCACAATCCGTTTTTTTCCGCTTCCAACAGCAAAGCAATGTGAAAAACAGTTTGATCGAAAGCGCTGCGCCACACCCTGTAGGCTTGAGTCTCGAAGTTTTCGTTTTCGCCCCCCTGGCGAAGCTGATCGGCAAAGATATCTTTCTGCCCGGAGAAGTAGTTGCCGGAGAAATAATCAATAGATTTACCCTGGTAACGGCCGAAACTGATTTTACCTCCACCTGCCTGTCTGGAGATTGCCGGGGCGCCGATAAAAGTCACCACAATAACGACCAGAATAATGACACTGAAGATGTATAAGAACGGATGGGCGACGGTTTTCTTATCGCTTTCCTTTTCCCGTGTTTTGCTTTTTTGCTGGGTTATTCTTCTCTTTTCTCTAGAGGGCATAGCCAATCCTTAAAATTGTAATTTAGCTGCATCCTATGGATAAAATCATTCTTATCAGGGCTATATAGCATAGCATCGAAGGGGAAGAATGTCAATTCAGCCGCAAGACCCTTGACATTCGAAGGCCGCATCCGTATAGTAAGTCCATATAGGGGGCGTGGCGAAGCAGGTTATCGCGCCGGCCTGTCAAGCCGGAGATCGCGGGTTCAATCCCCGTCGCTCCCGATAAACCCCTTCGGGGGTTTTTTTATCGGGCTGTAGCGCAGTGGCTAGCGCGCTCGGTTCGGGTCCGAGAGGCCGGGAGTTCGAGTCTCCCCAGCCCGA
>CAZERV010000113.1:0-8390 GCA_964514815.1 uncultured Spirochaetaceae bacterium
AGGGCGGGGAGGGGGAGCCAGAAACCGTGTCCTCCCCTCCGGAAGCCGGGCTTGAAAATCCGGCTGAGCTATTCGAGTATCTGGAAAGGCTCACCCAATTTTTACCGGAACAGCAAAAAACAAATTATCTCCAAAGTGATGCCCGGCTCAAGATTCAATATTTAAAAGCAAGGTTACAGGGCAGGGAAGGAATCAGGAATAAGATTGAGAAAAAGTTTTACCCCGAAGCAGCTCGGCCTGTTCTGAGCGCTCAAAAAATCAGATCCGTTTTTTCAAATATCAGGGACCTGACTTCTTTTCATCCTGATATTAGCCTGGGGGATAGGATACGGCAAAAAATTGAGAAGATAATTCAAAAGATCAGGAGGTAGGTTTTCCCCTTGCGGTACCCCCCTACCCCCCTTCGGGGATGAAGACACCCCCTCCGGGGACGAAGACGCCTGCGGGCAAAAATACAAGATTTATAGAGGATTATTGGCATATGGAAAAAGAGCAGATGATGAAGGTTATTAAAACCTATATCAGTAAAATGCCGGCCCTGCCGGTGGCGGTGTCTAAAATTCTTCAGATCAGTAACGATCCCAAAACCTCACCTGTGGATCTGAACCAGGTCATCAGCCTCGATCCGGTTCTCATGGGGAAAGTCATGCGACTGATCAATTCCGCTTATTATTCTCTGCCCAACCAGATTACATCCCTGGTGAGGGCCGTCATTATGCTGGGGATAAACACGGTAAAAAACCTGGCCTTGAGCACTGCTGTTTTAGGAACTTTGGGAACAGCCAAAGATTTTCAGGCTTTAAACATGGAAGGTTTCTGGAGGCATTCCATCAGTGTCGGGGTTGCCGCCAAGATGATAGCGACCAGGCGGAAGATAGAACAGAAACTGCGGGAAGAATATTTTGTGGCCGGGCTCCTGCATGATATAGGTAAAATCCCGTTAAATAACAGGCTTCCCAAAGAGTATGTATCGGCCATTTCTTTTACAGACCGGGAACACACTCCCTTATATATCTCAGAAGATAAGACCTTACAGGTGAATCATACGGAAGTAGGCAAGCTGATCATTGAGAACTGGGCATTGGGCGCCGGCCTGACGGATGTTGTGAGCTTCCACCACAACATAAGCGATTATTCAGGAGAGCACCGGGACCTGCTTTTAACGGTGGCGGCAGCCAATTTATTCAGTAACACCTACGAGCTGGGCTTTTCAGGAGATCGGTATCCTGAGAGTTTGCCGGATGAGGTCTTCAAAGAGCTTGGGATTAATTGGGAGTATCTGGAAGAAATAGAAGACAGTGTCAGCGCAGAGATTGAAAAGGCAAAGGTGTTTTTGCAAGTCTCGCATTGACGGAAACCGGACTGAGAGGAACTTGATTGGCAATACGATTAAGATTTTGGGGTGTCAGGGGGTCAGTTCCCTGCCCGGGGCCAAAAACGGTTAAATACGGTGGTAATACCGCCTGCCTCGAGCTCAGGTTCGGCGAACAGGAAAGGTTGATCATTATCGATGCCGGCACCGGGATCCGGGAGCTGGCGGATCATGTAGTCAAGAAAGACCTGCCCAAAGGTCCGATTAAGACAGATCTTTTTTTTACCCATACCCACTGGGATCATATTATGGGCTTTCCTTTTTTTATCCCCATGTTTATCCCCAATACCGAGCTTAAAGTGTTCGGTCCGGTGACCTATGAAGAAGACACCCTGGATAAGATTGTGGGTGGAATGCTTACCTACCGTTACTGGCCGGTCAGAATGAGTGAGTTGGCCGCAAAAATTGAATATTTTAATTTGAAAGAGGGCACCCGCGACCTGGGCGGCGGGATCTGGCTGACCACAAAATACCTAAATCACCCGATTCTGGTTTTAGGATACCGATTCGAATACCAGGGCAAGGTCTTGTGCACTGCCTATGACACGGAGCCATTCAGAAATGTATTCGACGTGAGCCCCGATTCACCCGGCTATGATGAGGAGGCGGTGCGGGAAGGAGAGCTGGCCGCCCGGGAGGAAAATGAAAAAGTCGCCAGATATATCCAGGGTGCGGATATATTGATTCATGATTCGCAGTATACGCAGCAGGAGTACCTCGATTCGAAAATCGGCTGGGGTCATTCGACATTCGAGCACGCGGTAAAGGTCGCTCATCGGGCAGGAGTAAAGAAGCTTTTTCTGTTTCATCATGATCCTCTACGGAGTGACAGAGAGCTTGAACTTATTGAGAAGAAACTGAGAGAGTTAATTGCCGGGAGGAGCGACCTGGAAGTCTACATAGCCCGGGAGGGGATGGAGGTCGAGATCTGAGCCTGCTGGTTGCACAGGCATGTGAATACTGCTATTATAAAGCGCAATCGGGGGATTAGCTCAGGTGGTAGAGCGATAGGTTCGCAATCTATAGGCCAGGGGTTCGAGTCCCCTATCCTCCAAATCCATTCAGGCTGACTAATGCGGCGGATAATAATTTTCAAGGCTCTCCTTACTTTATTTCTATTTTCCTCCTGCCAGACCGGACCAGGGAGGGCCGCCCTGGGAGGCAGGATCAAAGGGCTTCCTGCCGGAATTAGCGGAACAACCTCGGTCCCTTTCCGGATTCACCTGCCCAGAACGGTTATCATGGAACAGCCTGCCGGCAACCGTTTCTTTCCTGTCTCCGAAGAGCTTGTGGAGCGCATTCTGGCTCAACTTTCTATCGGCCAGAAAATAGGACAGAGATTTATCAGTTGGATTCCCGGAACAGTCTTGACGGAACGGGCTCAAGTACTGATTCGGGAAGGATATGTGGCCGGCATTATTCTTTCCCGGCAAAATATCGTAGGAAGCGAACAGGTAAGAAGGTTGACTTCCGATCTGCAACAATTCGTTCACAACAATTCGCCGCAGTTGGGCCTTTTGATCGGAATCGATCAGGAGGGAGGCCGGGTAAATCGGCTGAAGTTCAAACAGATGACCCGCTTCCCGCCACTGTTTTACCTGGGAAAGTACCAAAATCCCAACTATATAGAGGCGGTTGCCTATATCACGGCCAGGGAAGTTCAGGCCCTGGGCTTTAATATGAATTTCGCTCCTGTTCTTGATCTCTACGATAAACCGGATGCCTCCATCATCGGAGACCGTTCCCTGGGCGGTGATGCCTGGCTGGTCGGGGAGCTGGGAAACGCTTATATACTCGGGGCGCGGCGGGCAGGTATAGCTTCGGTTGTCAAGCATTTTCCGGGCCACGGCAGAACGAATGTCGATTCCCATTTCAGTCTCCCGGTGGTAGATGAAGACAGAAACGCCCTTATTTCTAAGGACATTTTCCCTTTTCAATCTGCCGTTGAGAACGGAGTCGATGCGATCATGACTGCCCATATCCTCTACCCGCAGCTCGATCCCGAATTTCCGGCTACCCTGTCCGAGCGAATCCTGAAAGACCTGCTCCGGAAGAAAATGGGTTTCGAAGGGGTGGTGATTTCCGATGACATTGAAATGGGCGCTTTGACCCAGAACTTTTCGGTGCCCGATATTCTGAAATACTGTTTCAAGGCTGGTGTGGATCTCATCCTGGTCAAGAGCGGCCATGATATAATAGAACTTAAAGGAACAGTGCTCGATTTGTATCAGGCCGGAGAAATTGCCCTCGAGGAGATTGAAGAGGGAGTCAAAAGGGTATTAAGATTAAAGATCAAATATGGGTTACTCCAGGACTGAAATGGTATAAGCTTAAACTGTAGGAGCTGAAACAGATTATGCCAGTCCGGTCGAAAACCAGGAGATGATTGCATGGGTGAGGAAGATTTCCAGGGAACGGAGAACAGAGCGTTTATCATTGTCGATGTGCAGAACGATTTCTGCCCGGGCGGCAGCCTGGAAGTTGAAGAGGGGGACGAGATTATACCGGTTATCAACAGTATCGTGAAAAAATTTACCAGGGTAGTAGCCACCCAGGACTGGCATCCCGGAGGTCATGTCTCGTTTGCCTCCAACCATGCCGGAAAAAAGCCCTTTGACTCGATAGAATTGGCCGGGGTAGGAACCCAGGTGCTCTGGCCCGACCACTGTGTTCCCGGCACGCCCGGGGCCGATTTTCACCCCACCCTTGATACAACGTGTTTTGACCTGATCATCCGAAAGGGCAAAAACCCCGGTCTGGATTCTTACTCGGCTTTTTTTGAAAATGATAGGAAAACATCCACCGGCTTAGAGTATTATCTCAAGGGACTGAACATTAAACATCTGTTTCTTACCGGTTTGGCCACGGATTTCTGTGTTTTTTATTCAGCCCTGGATGCCGTCAATCTTGGCTTTGAGGTTGCCCTGGTGGAAGATGCCACCCGGGGCATAGATACACCGGCGGGAAGCCTGCAGGAAAGGTTGAATGAAATGGCTGGGGCCGGCGTTCGTATAATCAACTCCGGAGAGCTATAATCGTGAAAACATACTCCGCACTTCTCACCGACTTTTATGAGCTGACCATGATGCAGGGGTATTTCCTCAACCGGTTTAATCCTGAGGTTGTTTTTGAGATGTTCTTTCGCAAGGCTCCCTTCGAGGGTGGCTTTTCGCTCTTTGCCGGACTGGAGGACTGCCTGAAAGAGCTTGCCACCCTGCGGTTTACGACCCAGGATATTGAGTTCCTGGTCGCCCAGAACACGTTCGAAAAAAGCTTTCTTGATTATCTTTCTTCACTTCATTTTACAGGCGATATCTACGCCATGGATGAGGGGACACTCGCCTTCCCGAACGAGCCCCTGGTCAGGGTTCATGCTCCGCTCATCGAGGCCCAATTGATAGAGAGTTTTCTGCTCAATGTGATCAATTTTCAAACCCTCATCGCCACCAAGGCTGCCCGGGTCTACCTGGCCGCGGAGGAAGGGATCGTGCTCGAGTTCGGGCTGCGCCGGGCCCATGGAATCGATGGCGCCATTTCCGCCTCCCGGGCGGCCTTTATCGGGGGCGTCGCCGCCACTTCCAACACGCTGGCGGGCAAGCTCTTTAATATTCCGGTCAGCGGGACCATGGCCCATTCCTGGGTAATGGCTTTTGACGGTGAGCTGGAGGCATTTCAGCATTATGCCGATATTTACCCGAACGGATGTATTCTTCTCATAGATACCTACGATACCCTGCACAGCGGACTGGAAAATGCGATCACTATTGGAAAGAGACTTAAAAGTAAGGGCCACCAAAATTTCGGAGTAAGGCTGGACAGCGGAGACCTGGAATATTTAAGCAAGGTGGTGCGGAAGCGTTTAGATGAGGCGGGTTTGAAGGAGGCCAAGATCGCCGCCTCTAACGAGCTGGATGAGGGCATCATTCACCAGCTTGTGACTCAAGGAGCGCCCATTGATGTCTGGGGCGTGGGGACCAACCTCGTTACCGCCAAGGACGACTCTTCCCTGGCCGGGGTCTATAAGCTGATGGCTAAAAAGCTGAAGGGAGAATTCATCCCCACCATTAAGGTTTCCAATAACCCGGAAAAAACCACTAATCCCGGTATAAAGCAGGTCTACCGCTTTATAAATGGCCAGGGATCGCCTATCGCCGATCTGCTGGCTTTAGAGGAAGAACAGGTGAAACCGGGCCGGCCGTTTCGTTTTTACCATCCCATGTACCTTTACCGCTTTCTGGATGTGGATGAATATGAGAGCATAGAGCCGCTTTTGTCTTTGAAAATGAAGGAGGGTAAAATCGTCTACAATCTTCCGGACCTGAAATCGATCCAGGACAAAGCGAAATCTAATTTAAAGCGCCTGGATGATACTTACAAGAGGATCATAAACCCTCACCTTTACAAGGTATCTCTTTCGGAAAAGTTGAGGAATTTAAAAATCAAGATGATTGAGGAATATGGAAAAGCGAGGGAGAAGGCGTGATCGTTTCGGATGAGAGCCTGAAAGATCTGCTTAAGCGGGGCGAGATTGTTATTGATCCCCTGGAGGAACGTCAAATACAGCCTGCTTCCATCGATTTGAGGCTGGGAGATCACTATCTTAAAGTAGATGAGAATACCGTCGATTCAATTACCCTGGACAAAGAGTTGAAATATATTGAAATCAAGAAGAGCGAGATCGTCATTCCTCCCAACAGCTTCCTGCTCGCCGTGACCAAAGAATACATCAGGCTCCCGGACTATATTACCGCCTTTGTGGAAGGCAGGAGCTCTATAGGCAGGATCGGTCTCTTTATCCAGAATGCGGGCTGGGTGGACCCGGGCTTCGAAGGAACGATCACCCTGGAGCTGTATAACGCCAACCGGCTTCCTATCCGGCTGCAGAGTGGAAGGAGGATTTGCCAGCTTGTCTTTGCCAGGATGGATAGGCCGGCCGGCTCTCCCTATGCCGGTAAATACCAATACCAGCGCAATGCGGTGGGGAGCAGGATTTTTCAAGACAGGGATTGACTGCGTAGAGCTGGTTTCCTCAAAGCTAAGGATAAGCGACAGAAATGAAAATGCTTATCGGAGACAGGAAGATCGGCAGAGGCGAGCCCTGCTTTATTGTGGCCGAATGCGGCAGCTCCCACGGCGGCGATTTGGGAAAGGCTTTTCTCTTGATAGACTCCGCCGCCGGGGCAGGTGCAGATTGTGTCAAGTTTCAAGTGATCATTGCGGACGAGATAGTGCATCCCTTAACCGGGGAGGTGGAGCTTCCCGGAGGCAAGGTCCACATCTACCGACGCTTCAAGGAGTTGGAAAGGGACCGGGAGTTCTACCGCCGGATTAAGGAACATACCGAGGAGCAGGGATTGGTCTTTCTCTGTTCGCCCTTTGGAATCGAAAGCGCCAGGATGCTTTATTCACTGGATGTCCGGGCCATAAAGATCGCCTCTCCGGAGCTCAACCACTACCCTCTGCTGGAAGAGGTATCCCGTTATAACGTGCCGCTCATTCTCTCCACCGGGGTCTCAAAACTGAGGGAAATAGAGAAGGCGGTGAGCTTTTCCGGAGATAAAAGCATTCTTTTGCACTGCATCACCGCGTATCCGGCCCCGGAAGAAGAGTATAATCTCAAATTAATTCCAAATCTCGGCGCCATATTCGGCAGGCCGGTAGGAGTCTCGGACCACTCCCGGGACCCGGTCATGATCCCGGTGCTCTCTGTTTTGATGGAGGCCTGCCTGGTGGAAAAGCATTTCACCCTCTCCACCAACGGATCCGGGCTGGATGACCCGATTGCCCTTGACCCGGCAGGATTTTCCCTGATGGTAAGGGAAATCAGGCAGGCAGAGAAGGGTGGAGAGAAAAAAGCGTGGAAGAGGCTTGAAAAAATGTACGGCAAAAAGGCGGTCGCCCGGATTCTGGGCGATGGCGTTAAACGATTGGCTCCTTCTGAGAGGATAAATTACATAACCACCAACCGATCTTTGATTGCGCTTTCCGGGATCGCAGAGGGCGAGGTCCTTTCTCTTGATAAAGTAGGCATTTTACGGAGTGAGAAGAACCTCAAACCGGGTCTCAGCCCGGAATACCTCAAAGTGGTCCTGGGGCGGGCTGCCCGGCAGACGATACCGGCCGGGACAGGCATCACCTGGGAAGATATTTAGACGGATGATCGAGGAAGATAAAGAACTTCTCCAACTTGTCGACCGGGAGTGTAGGCCCCTGGGCGCGGTAGTCCGCAGCGAATGCCGTGGCGCTCGCTCGGAATCTGAACCATTCCCTGAAAGCCATCGAACGACACGTGCAGTCCTTCTGCCGGGTTGTATATTGCCAGGCCCAGCTTCGCAACACGTTGAAGACAGCCCTGGTGGTGGAGAGGATCTACGAGATGGTGGAAGCCTATTTCCTCTCCACCGAGAGGCTGAAAATGGGACAGATGATCTGGTATGCGGTGGATGAGGCGGAGAAAGACGGCTACGGCAAGAGCCTTCAGCACAGCAAGCTTCGTCCTGTCATTCTGGATATCCTTAATGAAACCGACATCGAGGATGTCCTGCAGGGGGTGAGAAAAAGAGAACGCCAAAAGAAGGTGACTGTCCGGCTGTTCAGGCAAAGCTATGAACAGAAGGGCGTGTTGACCCACAAAAGGATCATCTGCGAGAAGCACTTTCTGGAAGGAAAGAGTATCGAACAGCAGCGCGAGAGACCTACCACTCACCTCAGGCGGTAGTCCGTTATGCCAATGACTTCAAGCGGGTCAGGGAGTGCCTGAAGGAAGGCTGGATCATCGAGCGCATCGCCTACACCACGGGACTTTCGAAGTCCCTGACCAAGGAGTACGCGGACATGATCAACGAGAAGGAGATTCTATTTTGAGCACCAGGTCAAAACACGAACACCTCAAGGGGATTCTCTCTTTGTCGTGCAATCCAGGCTTTGTGGGGATTTCAGTCAAATTCCCTATTTATCACTATGATAGCATGGCTCGTGGTGGCCCCTCAGTGCATTTTCTCGAGGCACCTGGTACTCG
>CAZERV010000114.1:0-8350 GCA_964514815.1 uncultured Spirochaetaceae bacterium
CTAACCAAATACTTAAGTGTGTCGTAAAACGAAAAGAATCCTTGAGGAATATGGTTATCGGCGGATAATTGAAAATGGCATCAAGGATCTCATCGCAAACTACTTTTTTGATAATATTCCAGGCATTGATCCCCTTTTCAAATCAGACCAGCGAAATCCTGCCTTCGATTTGTCTGTACTTTGTTCAAAAAGGGTCCCCGGAGCTCTACTAAATGTTTGTTGAATTTATGGGCAAAATTAAAATTCTTCAGTTAAAAAGCTTGACAAAAAAGCAGAACTGTATTTAGATTAAGAAGAAAAAGTTTGTGCAAACGTTTTGCACCTGTATAGTGGATGAAGAGGAAAAAAGCTATTATAAAAGATGTTGCAAAAAGGACAGGTTTTTAAGCCTCCACGGTTCCCCATGTGATCAATTGAAAAAGATTTGTAGAGCGAGAAACCGAAGAGAAAATATTGAAGGTCATCGAAACATTGAACTACAAATATTACTGCCCTTTTTATGATGAGAAATAGTGACAAAGAGGGCGGTGAAATTAATATAAATAGATCTTTAGTAGGAGGGAGGTGGTTATACCAAAAAAGTTGTAAGAGTAACAAAAATAAAAAAAATTATTAAAAAAGGAGAATTAAAACTATGAAAAAGTCATTACTTATGGTTGGCGCGATAGCTTTCTTACTGTTTTTTGCCCTCTCAGCTGTGTTTGCAGGAGGAAAAGCAGAGGAAGTGGAGAAACCGGCAGAAGCGGCCGCAGAAGAGATTGATCTGACCGTACCCATTACAGTACTGGTCACCGATCCCCATGTTCAGGTTATCGATACCTGGAAACCTATATGGGAGGCTCAGACCGGCGGCAAAATCAATGTAGTGCTGGTTCCCTATGCTACCCTTGAGGAGAAAATGTGGATTGAGTTCAGAACCAAAGCCGGCTCCTTCGACCTTGCCGTTATTCCTGTAACCTGGAAGGGAGATGTTTTTGGAGGCGGTCATGTAGAAGATCTCGGGCCATATATGGAAAAATACGGCTATCCAAACTGGGATGATGTGATGCCGGCCACAAAGTCCATTGTAAAGTGGGGTGAGAAGATCATGGCCCTGCCCTACGATGGAGATAACCACCTGTTCTACTACAGAACTGACGCCCTGGAAGTTCCGGAATACCAGGAAAAGTTTAAGAGCGAATACGGGTATATGTACAGCCTTCCTCCTGCCAACTGGAGTGAAGTGAGGGACATTGCCGAGTTCTTCAACGGTTGGGACTGGGATAAAGACGGTGAGACGGAGTACGGAATCGCCTACATAGCCCAGCAGAATACCCAGGCGATGTGGTCGTATCTCGATATCGTAGCCCAGTATACGACTATTTCCGGAAAGCCCTCGAATTACACGAGCAACATCTTTTTCGATGCAGACACAATGGATCCTCTCTCCAAGAGCCCGGGCTGGGTTGAAGCAATGAAGATGATCAAGGAGCTCGCCAATTATGCTCCTCCAGGGTTGCTGGGATACGGCTACTCGGAGTTGAGGCAGGCCTTTGTTTCCGGTATCTCTGCCATGGCGATTGACTGGGCCGATATAGCTATCCAGGAGCAGTATCCGAAAGAATACGGAAGCAAGGTAAAGGGCAAGCTCGGTTACGGCCCGCTTCCCGGAGCAAAAAAATATTATGACAGGAAGACCGGTAAGTGGATTGAAAAACAGCACAATGTCAACTTCCTCGACTTCGGCGGCTGGGTCCTCATAATCCCGAAGAGCGCCACCAATAAAGAGGGAGCCTATAAGTTCGGCACATTCATAACCAATCCCGAGCATTCGCTTCTCGATGTAAGCGGCATCCACGGATATACAGGAGCAAATCCCTGGAGATGGTCCCATTTCAAGGCTCTCGATGCCTGGGTCAGAGGCGGCTGGAAAAAGGAATCCGCCGAAGGATTCTTGAAGGGTGTCTCCGAAATCTTAAACGATACCAATGCAGTGACAGACCTGATGATCCCCGGAGGATCTGAGTACTACAACGTCCTGGATACCCATCTCAACAAGGTGCTAAGTGGCCTCGTTTCTCCGGAAGAGGGGTGTGAGGCGATTTACGATGACTGGAAAAGGATCACCAACGAGAGGGGATTAGAGGATCAGAAAAAATACTACAGAGGTTCACTTGGATTGGAATAGCTGATAGTATGAGAGTTGGTGTTCGAAAAGCAGGGTGTCCACAGGACACCCTGCTTTATTATTGTGGCAGAGGAAGCTGAAATGGCGGGAACGCTTTTTTCAAAAAATAACATCAAATGGGGCTTTCTACTGCCGGCACTTCTCTATCTGATCCTCATGGCAATCTTCCCCCTCGTCTGGAGCCTAACCCTGTCGTTTACCAAATGGCATGCCAATATCATGCCCAAACCGCAGTGGGTCGGGCTCAATAATTTCAAATATTTCCTCTTTGAAGATCCGCGGTTCTGGCATGATCTTCGATTTACCTGCATGTATGTCGGGATCAGCGTTACAGTGGAGCTCATACTGGGTTTGAGCATGGCTACCCTGTTGAGCCAGAGCTTTAAGGGCAAGACCTTTTTCAGGATAATCTTTCTTATTCCCATGGCCTGCCCTCCCATAGCCGTGGCCTTCTTGTGGAGGATGATGCTTCACCCGGACATAGGGGTCATAAACTCGGCTCTAAGCTTTATAGGCTTAAACCCTGTAAAGTGGACAACCAGTGCCATAATCGCACCCTTTACACTAATCATGGTGGATATATGGGAGTGGACTCCCTTCATGTTTTTAGCAATGCTCGCCGCCCTGCAGGCTCTTCCTCTCGAGCTTTACCAGTCTGCCGCAGTAGATGGGGCCAACTCCTGGCAGATGTTTAAAAGCATCACCCTTCCCCTTATTACCCCCATAATAGTAACTATCTCTCTGATCAGGGCCATAGATGCCTTCAAGCTGTTTGAGCTCGTATTCGGTATCACGGGGGCGGGCCCGGGGGGGGCTACGGAATCCCTGTCATTCTATGTCTATCTTATCGGAATGAAATGGTTCAAACTCGGCAGGGGTTCTTCCATTTCCTGGCTCTTCCTTATTGTGCTCATCGTTCTTGCATTATTGCTGATTTCGAGATTTAAAAAAGAGAGAGTACGTTAGTAATGGCAATATTCTTTGCCCGGAATAGGTTCCATATAGATAGCCGTATTTCAGAGGAGTGTTGAGATGATAAAAGAACATGGAATCGGAAAGAGGAAACCTGCAGGTGTCGCCATCGTCTGGTTGATCCTTATTATTTTCTCGATATGGACTCTATTTCCGATTCTATGGGCTGTTGTCACCTCCTTTAAAGAACCTGGAGATTCCTTTAAAGCTACTTTCATACCCTATAAGCAGTTCCAGCCCACGCTTCATGCCTGGAAAGATGCTTTTGTTACCACGCGGGACAGAACACTTAGATCGCTTCTCAACAGCATTATTATTGCAACAATTTCAAGTGCGCTGGCGCTCCTCCTCGGGGCTCTTGCCGGGTACTCTTTGGCTCGGTATGAGTTTAAGAAGTGGAAGAACAAGGATATAGCCTTCTTTATTCTTTCCCAGCGCATGCTTCCCCCTGTTGCCGTTCTAATACCCTACTTCCTTATTATGCAGAACCTGCGCCTTATCGATAACCTTTTGGCCATTATTATTGTCCATACAGCAATGAATCTTCCTTTAGCGGTATGGCTCATGCTCGACTTTTTCTCCGATATTTCGCAGGATATAGCAGATGCCGCCCTTATTGACGGATGCGGTCATTTCAAGGCATTTCTCTATATAGCATTGCCTATCGCAGCCCCCGGCCTGGTGGCGGTATATGTTCTGTCTTTCATATTATCGTGGAATGAGTTCATCTTCGTTATTGTATTCGGATACCGAAAGGCAATGACCCTGCCAGTCATGATAGCCGGTTCCCTCTCGGTACGAGGACTCGATTTCTGGAAGGTGGCATCCCTCTCAATCCTGGCAATCATCCCTCCAGTTATTCTGGCTGTGATTTTTTCCAGATATCTGGTTAGGGGACTTACAATGGGGGCAATAAAGGAATAAATTGTTGCCTATCTGTTTCAGATTTATAAAAAATAGTACCCTGTCTCATAAATCAAGAATTTTGGGCAATATTTGAGTCAATTCTTCTAAAGTTCCCTCAACGTGAAAGGGTGGGCAAAATATTTATCCCAGGTTTCTATAAACTCTATTATGGCTTGTATCAGGACCTCGAGTTTTGGAAGGTAGCCTCCATGTCCCTGATAGGCGTCATACCGGTAGTGACCCTGGCGAGCTTAATCTCCAGATATCCGGTTCGCGGTCTTGCCCTGGGCGCCATAAAAGAATAATCTGTTGGCAGGAAATAGCATGAAAGATTTCATTTCCTTTTTGAAGGATAGGAAAATCGAAGAAGCCTTCCTGGGTTTATGCCTTAATTTTAATGAGCTTTTCCCCTGGCAAGACCGGGAGAAAGCGACCTGGAAGTACGGGAATCATGAATGGCTGGTCAAGACAGTGCCCAAATTCAACACGATCATAAACGCCGTGCCGCCGGATGAAAAAATCGGTGAGCATCCCTGGGAAGAATGGTACGTATTGGATGAAAAAATCCATCATCATGTTCTTTACCTGGAAGAGCCTGCCCGTTACGATGAGATTTACGACGCTCCCGATTTCGACGACATCCACCCGCCCCGCACTTTGGGGAAGAAATGGTTTGTTATCGAGGACCCCGATATGAGCCCGGTGCTTCTCCGCTAAAATGCCCCAACCAGCACTCGATGACAGGGCGGTAAATAAAAATATTCTGAGGTAAAAAATGGCGGCGTACATACTCTCCCACGATTTAGGCACAACTGGTGACAAGGCGGCCTTGTTCAGCTCCGAAGGCAAGCTCGTCTCCAGTCACTTTTCTTCCTACCCAACCTACTACCCCAGGCTGGGCTGGTCCGAACAGGAGCCGGGACAATACTGGGAGGCTTTTTGTGATTCCAACCGGTCGCTCTTGGAAAAAACAAAGGTAAAACCGGCCGATATTGCCGGCGTTGTCTTTTCCGGCCAGATGATGGCCGCTCTGCCCATCGACAACCGGGGAAACGCGCTGAGGAATTCCATAATCTGGGCGGACCTGCGCGCGACCAAACAGGCGGGAGAGTTTTCCAAACGGATTGGAGCGGAGAGAGTTTATGAGCTGACGGGACACCGGCTGAGCCCCTCCTATTCGGCGGCAAAGATAATGTGGATCAAGGACAATGAGCCTGAGGTCTATAAAAAGACCCATAAATTCATCCACGCCAAAGACTATCTCGTGACCCGTCTTACCCGCAAGATCTTTACCGACTATTCGGATGCCTCGGGAATGAACTTGCTGGATATCAGGGCCCTGGAATGGTCGGAGGAGATCCTCGCTGCCGCAAACATCGACAGAAGCAAGCTGCCGGATATCGTGGAATCAACGGAAGTGGTAGGTAAAGTAACCAGGGAGGCGGCCGGGCAGTGCGGACTGCTTGAAGGAACTCCTGTAGTAATAGGAGGCGGTGATGGGGCCTGCGCCACCTGCGGGGCCGGAGTGGTTAGCGAGGGGAAGGCATATATCTACCTGGGAACATCCACCTGGATGGCCGTGGCCTCGACTAAGCCCTTGATCGACCCGAAAAGGAGGACGTTTACCTTCTGCCACTTCACCCGGGGCCTCTATTTCCCTGCCGGCACCATGCAGAGCGGGGGCGGCTCGTTTCAATGGCTCAAGAATACTTTCTGCGATTCCGAGCTTGCCGCGGCCGAGCAGGCTAAGGTCGATGTGTATGATCTACTTAACTTAAAAGCAGGGGAAGCCCCGCCCGGCTCGGGGGGGATAATTTTTCTCCCCTATTTGATGGGCGAAAGGAGCCCTCTCTGGAATCCTGAAGCTCGGGGCTGTTTTATTGGACTCTCGGTGGTTCATAACAAGAAGCATGTGATCCGGTCCGTGCTGGAAGGGGTGGCTTATAATATGAAGCTCATCGGGGAGGCGTTTAAAGAACAGGGCGTGGACAGCAGGACGATAAGAATGATCGGCGGAGGGGCAAAGAGCAGACTTTGGAGGAGCATATTCGCCGATATCATGGAAAAGACGATTGTCAAGCTCAACTATATTGAAGAGGCAACCTCGATCGGAGCCGCCATAGCGGGAGGGGTCGGGGTGGGAATATTTTCCTCGCTGAACGAGGCCGAGAAGCTGGTGAAGTTCGAGGAAGAACTGCCTCCCAATAAAGAAAATTTTCGGATTTATCGAAAATACTACCAGATATTTCAAGAAAGCTATGAAAAATTGACCGGCGTTTTTACCATGCTGGCTGAAGGATGAAATGAGAATTCCCAAAATCTGCGTTGTCGGCAGCTCGAATTTGGACCTCATTGCCAAAGTCCCACGCCTGCCCAGGATGGGAGAGACCCTGTTGGGACGGTACTTTCACATGAGCTGCGGCGGCAAGGGCGCCAATCAAGCGGTCATGGCCGCTAAACTAGGCGCCCGGGTAACGATGGTTACCAGGCTGGGCCGGGACTATCCGGGGGAGATAATCCTTAAGAACTATCGGGAGATGGGAGTAGATACCCGCTATATATTCTTCGATGAAGAAAGCTCTTCCGGCGTGGCGTCCATCCTGGTGGATGACCAGGGTCGCAACCTGCTCGTCTACATACCCGGGGCGAACAGTAAGCTTTCACCCGAAGATGCCCGCCGGGCTAAAGAAACAATCCAGGCGGCCGATGTGCTGGTTTGCCAGCTTGAGGTGCCCCTTGAGACCTCCATGGAAGCCCTGCGCATTGCCAAAAAGGGAGAGGTCCTCACCATCCTCAACCCGGCCCCGGCCCGCTCCCTGCCGGAGGAATTGCTGGGCTTAAGCGACATCATCGCTCCCAATGAGACTGAGGCCGAGATCATCACCGGCCTGCCTGTGGAAACACTGGAACAAATCGAAGCGGCGGCCCACAGACTTCGGGAGATGGGAGCCGGGCAAACGATCATCACTTTAGGAGAGAAGGGCGTTCTGCTCCTGGATGAAGCGGGACTGGCCCTGGTGCCGGCAGAGCAGGCCGAGGCGGTGGACACCACCGGCGCAGGCGATGCCTTCATTGGTAGCCTGGCTTACTTCCTGGCCCGGGGCAAAAAAATCGATGAGGCGGCTCAGAAGGCCAATTCCATAGCGGCCGTATCGGTCGCCAAGATGGGGACCCAGGTCTCTTTTCCTCACCGGGACGAGATAAAGCGCCTGCTCGACTGAGGCTTTATAACCAATCTTTCAGCTATTAGAATCGGCAGGACTCTTTTCTGCTTCTTCCAGGATCGATCTGAATCTCAAGATATTCTTGCTTAGGTCTCCCTCTTGCTCGAAAATCGAGGAAGTTCCAGTCACGAACACCTGGGCATCGCGCATCTGCGGCAGGTTTTGCCAGCTCACGTTGCCGTCGACCTCTATTTCCGGTGCATAGCCCGGATGCACGGTCATGATGCAGATCCTGTCCGGACCGAGCGAGATCCCGGCCCTGGCGCCGTAACTCTTGATCGACTGAATCGTTCTCATGGGATGCAAGCAGACCTCGGGGTGAAAGGTAAGTCAGCAATTCTTAAATTGGGCAAAATCCGTAATGAAATCATCCGGATTCTCAATCATGAAGTGGATGTCTAAGGGGATATCGGTATAGGCGGCCAGGACCTTGCAAAAATCAAGCCCCAGGGAAAAGTTGCGGACATAGTGGCCGTCCATTATGTCGACATGCAAATAATCGATCTTGTGGGCGATAAAGGTATCGAGGACATCTTTCAAATTCAAAAATCTGCACAAACCATGGAAGGAGATATTTTAAACCTGCAAATTCGGGGTGATCGAATTTTTTTACTTGGTAAACAGGCTGAAATACGCTAACAGAATTGATATATTGATGATTTTATTGTTTAATAAGATATGATGTTTAAAAGAATTATATCTTTTTATCTTCTTGGCCGGCTGCAATACGGCTAATAAGGATTCCAGGAAACCTGAGGGAGAGGCTAAAGCTAAAAACTCAATAGAACAGAGCGGCTCTATGGAATATGACGAGGCTTATAAAAAGTGGAGTGATTCCGGTATTACCGCCTACAGTATGAAGGTCAGGTATAACGCCTTCAGCCCCTTAAAGGGAATCTGGAAGATCAAAGTAGCTAATGAGCGGCTTGTCAATTGGGAATTCAGAAATCATGTGAACGAAGAAAGATGGAAGACCTTCGCCGAACAATTAAGAAGTGATTACTGAAAAAAAATGTGAATGCAGCCTAGAAGAAAAAGAACAAAAATACGCATGCCTGTGCCCGCCAGGTCGTAGATGCCC
>CAZERV010000115.1:0-8292 GCA_964514815.1 uncultured Spirochaetaceae bacterium
TGATGTATTAGATAATCTGATAAGGACCCTCAATCACCTCTCGGATCTGGTCCATTTCGTATTCGGGACAATACGTCCAGAAAGGGGGAATTCAGTAATTTGCTGTGCCCGTCTCGTCCAGCGGTCAAACATTCGCTTGGCGTATTCAGGAGAATCTTGGGCAATATAGCGATAGATGGCGTCAAGGTGTCCCTGCGCTGTATATGTCCAGTGGACTTTCATTGTGGATCTCCCATCTCATGATTTCAGAACAAACTCTCTTCCGCGATCCAAACTCACACCTCGGTACTTTTCAAAGATCCTCTTCAGTTCTACCCCAAATCCGGTTGCCAACATCTTGAATTGCCTCATAGCAATTCTCATATCAATCATTCGGTGACCTGATCAGAGCCAATTCCCACCCCATAGTCGGGACCTTCTGGCTACCACGGGATCATCTTAGAAGGCAGGTTTGATGAAGAGGGCAATTTTGTGTCTCTGCCGATATACTACACTCAGAAGATGACCGAGTTTCTCAGAAGGCTTGTCATTAAGTTTTTCCTGGACGAAAAGATAATAAATGAGAGGAAAGCCTTAGAATCTATTATTAGCCTGAAGGGTACTAAGGCCCGGAAGCTCTCAGGTTTTTCAATCGACAACAGAGTGAAACTCTTTGGAGGTGACCATAAAGCAGGGGAGTCCCTGGAACAGTATATCAGCCGGCTTCAGGCATCTCCGGCTCGGAAGCAGGACCAACAAAAGCGAGCGATTGCCACAGATAATAAGTTTTGCTATAATTCAGGAACAGGCGACCATGTGATCATTGTCTGCGAAGGCTGCCGCTACCAGGTAAACAGTGACATCGCCGTGGGCGGAAAAGATTATCTTTCCGGGGAACTCCTTCCCATGGAAAAGGTATCCACTCCCTACTGTGCCACTATGGGCAAGCTTTCCAAGTTTTTAAAATAGCCCAAAACAAAGCCGGGATTTCGAAAGCGCCGATGTGGTAGATATTGCTTTGACCAAAGAGGAAAAAATAACCCTCCTGCCCATGGAGAAAGTCATCGCAAAAGAAAAAAATGCGCCTGCCGGAGTGAAAGATGGATTCCCCCCTTACCGGTGAGACAATCAAGCAAATTATCTTTGCCATGGAAGATCAGCAGGAAAACTTTCTTATTTCCGTCAAGACCGGAGAGATTGTAGAATGCAAAATTTTCGATCCGACCGCGGCAGGCGGGGAGTTTCTGCCCGTCCCGGAGTGGAAGCCGCTCGACGGCTATGCCTTGATGGAGAAGTTCGTTTCCCGCCTGAATAACCCGGTGTTTAAGGGTCTTTTGCGAGAAGCCCTAGATTCGGGAAAGAATGTTTTCAGAAATTTCAAGAATACTCTTAAAAAAAATGAAGAAGTCGAAAAGCTCTGGTTTTCATTTAAAGAGAGAGAAATGAGGAAGGTCGTCTTCGACTGGTACAATGAACAGCGGGAGCTCCGGGGACTGGAGCAGTTGGGCCCTGAGCCGGAAGAGACCGAAGACCTTTTATTGAGCGATTTTATTATCCGGGAAGGGAAAAGAGAGGACCTCGAGCCTTTGCTCAGGCTGGACAAGATGTCTTTTCTGGAGTCCTTTCCGGACCGGGATCGAGACCTGATCGAGCATCTCTATGGGCTGAAAAGAAAACAGGCGCCTTCTCCCCTGGATTCGGAGAGTCTCCTGCTGATAGCAGAGACGCCGGGTGAAATTTTTACCGGTTTTGCCTGGGGAGTAAGGACGTATGACCCGTTTTCGGGCGGCTCCATCTTGCGATTGATTCAACTGGCCGTGGTCAGGCATTACAGAGGCCTGGGGCTGGCCGGGATGCTCGTGAAGCGATTTCTTGAAGCTGCTCATGAGCGCGGGTATGAGGCATTGGAAGTCGAGCTGGCCGGGGTCTCCCTATCCCTCTTTAAGTTTTTTAGCTCTTTGGGCTTCAAGACCAGGAACCAGACTTTAGAGCTCGATCTGACTTCATGGGAGCGTGAAGGTATGGTTTAATGGAGCCCGCTTCCTTTTCCTTAAGATAGTGGCTGTCGCTTCCACGAAACCGGAAGCGGATTCGTTCTTCGTGATATACAGGGGAAGGTATTTGAGCCGGCCCAAGTAGGGAGCAATATTGGCCACGGCGATGGAGCTTTCCAGTTCGGCGAACATCGGCTCGTCGTTCGGGGAATCCCCGATAAAGACGATCCGATCCTGAAGCTGCTCTAGTCGCATGTTCATGGTGTCTTTCAAGTACTGCCTGACCCCCGCGACTTTATCAAACTCTCCGTACCAGCAGTTGATATGAACGCTTGAGACCTTATAGACCGCCCCTTCTTCCTCTATGATCTTATATATCCGTTCCAACTCCTGCGGCTTTAAGGGCTCAACATCCTCGCAGTAGTCGATGGCCAGGTCCGTGCTCCTAAAGGCCTGGTCGGCAGATATCCTGCAGGAAGGGACCTCCATCAAGATCCGCTCTTCGATCCTCTTGAGCCTTTTCCTTCCCTCAAGCCTATCTTTTTCCGAGATCAGGAAACGGCGTTGCATTTTTTTATTCCTTCTGTCATAGGCATAGTAGAAGGCGCCGTTTTCCCCGATAACCCCCGAAACGGGCCACATCCTGGCAATATGGTCGCACCAGCCTGCCGGGCGGCCGGTGACCACTACTATGCGGATTCCCTGCTCGTGAAGGTCCCAGAGGGAGGCGTAGGAGGCGGTGGTCAGAAGCCCGCCCGTGGTAATCGTATCGTCTATATCGGTGAAGAGGACTTCCAGGTTCCGGCAGAAGGAGGCTGGAATCGAACGGATGGGAAGGGGGCGTTTTTTCATAATCCAACAAGAAGCTACCTGATTTCAAGGCCCTGCGTCAATAAAATGACTTTTACACAAGCAAGAATTTAAAGCCCCGAACCTTGGGTGGGAATTCCTTTTGTAGGTAACTCCTTGGCTGAAGGAAGACGCCGGTGCATCGGTTATGGCCATGGAACCGTTAAGGTGTATATCTGTATGCATTTGGGTCGGTTTCCCTGCCGCACGCTTTGATTTCCGGCATCTTCCTGCCTCGTTCTACCTACTTTTTGAAAGCGCTCCCCCGAACTTTTATTAGCTTGACTGATAAATACAAATGAATTAATATTTTACGGGTATTATATAGTAACGAGTATTGATAGTGGAACGGTTATCGCATTAGAACTGCCGACTGGAGGCCACGCAGATACTATTTTGTTATCCTTCGAATCATTAGTTCTGCAGATTGGTGCTGTTTTTGGCTCTATAATCATGGGCTATATTTCGAAAACAACATCAATCTCACTGGCCTGGCATATTGGATCCGGCCTCGTAATTGTATCGTCTGTCGTGTATTTATTCATACCTGATGCTCATAGCCAATGAAGAATACAATGGACATTAATTTTTCCTTGCCAACCTCCAGACGCTGGATAATAATGATATAAAAGGGGGTGGTCGGTCCGGATGGCTGTTCAGGCAAAAAAACAGGGCCTGATCAAATGGCAGTTACCCATGCAGCGGGTGCTCTATGCCCTGACCCCTCTCGTTCTCGCTTCTATCTATTTCTTCGGTTTAAGAAGCCTGGTCCTGCTGGCTGTCGTCAATGCGGCCGGTTTTTTAACCGAGTTTATTTTCAGCCGCTACAATAAAGAGCCCGTATCTTCGGCGGTTTTCGTGACCAATTTTCTCTTTACTCTGACCCTGCCGCCGACCCTGCCGGTCTGGATCGCAGCCGTGGGCATAGTCTTTGCCGTCATCTTCGGAAAGATGGTGTTCGGAGGTTTCGGGAGAAACGTATTCAATCCGGCCCTGGTGGGCAGGGCCTTTATCTACGTCAGTTTCGGTGTGCCGATGACCACCCACTGGGTGGAGCCATTCAAGCTTCTTCCCGGTGGATTCGCCTCTTTCGCTTCCGATGCGTTGAGCGGAGCCACACCGCTCAGGCAGCTTGCAGCGGGCGAGACGGTTCCCAGGCTGAGTTTACTCCTGGGCAATGTATCGGGAAGCCTGGGAGAGACCTGTGCCGTCCTCATCGTCCTGGGCGGGCTGTATATAGTCTGGAAAAAAGCGGCCAATTACCGGATCGTCCTCTCCTGTTTGGCCGCCATGCTTCTGGCCCAGGCCGTTTTCTGGCTGGCCGGCCTCCGCGGCGCCGGGGACCCTTTGAGCGCCTTATTGAGCGGAGGATTTCTCCTGGGAAGCTTTTTCATGGCCACGGACCCGGTGTCCGCCGCGCAGACGAACGGAGGGCGCTGGATTTTCGGCACTTTCATCGGCCTCTTGACGGTGCTGATACGACTGTTCTCGGTCTGGGCCGAGGGAATGATGTTCGCCATTCTCCTGGGCAACATATTCGCCCCTATTCTGGATTACGCTATTCGACAGAGAAAGAGTAAGAGGGCCGAAGCATGAGCGAAAAGGGGAGGATAAAGAAGGGCCTCTTTACAGTATTTTTCATGTTTCTGGTTACCTTTGTTTTTATTTCGATTTTATCCCTTCTCCATGTCCTGACCAGGGAGAGAATCAAGCTGAACGAGTCCCTGGTCTTGAAAAGGGCGGTACTTTCTGCGGCGGATCTTGCCGTGCCTGAAGCGCCTGGAGAAGTTGAGTCTCTATACTCGGATCGGGTCAGGGAAATAAAGGATGAGAAGGGGAATATCAGCTATTTTGAGATTCTGGACCCGGAATCCTCTGAACGGGCCGGTTATGTGCTTATCGGCAGAGGACCGGGGCTGTGGGGAGAGATAGTAGCCATGATCGGGACAGAGCGGGATCTCGGCACGATTACGGGAATCGAGTTTACCAAACAGAACGAAACCCCAGGACTGGGAGCGCGGATAGCGGAAAAATGGTTTAAAGAACAGTTCAGGGGCAAACGGACTCCTTTCTCTACCGTGCCGGAAGGGGAACCTGCGGACGAGACCGAGTTCCAGGCCATTACCGGAGCTTCCACCACCAGCGCGGCGGTAATGAAGATCATGAATGTGAGTGTAGATAAAGCGAAGCGGGAGCTCCGGGAAGGCGGTTAGGAGAGGATATGAAGCTGTACAAGGTTAAGCAGGTCTTGTCCGATGACCTGGGAGCGAACAATCCGGTATTCGTCCAGGTCCTGGGCATCTGTTCTACCCTGGCGGTGACGAATGTGCTGGCCAACACGGTCGTCATGTGCGCCGGCCTCATCTTCACCACCTCTCTCTCGAGCTTTACCGTTTCAGCTTTAAGAAAATGGATTCCTTCCCGGATCCGGATGATGGTGGAGACCCTGGTTATCGCCTCCTACGTGATCATCGTGGATATAGTGCTCCAGGCGCTGCTTCCCGACATTTCCAGGCAGTTGGGCCCCTACGTGGGCTTGATCATTACCAACTGCATTATCATGGGCCGGGCGGAAGCCTTTGCCCTGTCCAATACGTCCGGACTTTCCCTGGTGGACGGGCTGGCCTCGGGCCTGGGTTATTCCTACGTTCTTTTGATTATCGCTTTCTTCAGGGAACTCCTGGGCTCCGGCAGTATCTGGGGGATCAGGGTGCTGGGGGACTGGTGGACAAACTGGTCCATCATGGTTATGGCCCCGGGAGCGTTTTTCATGCTGGCGGCCTTTATCTGGATTGTAAAAGGCCCCTTGCAGAGGACTAAACCATGAATGAGACCGTGCTCACCTTCGGTATCTTTTTCGCCGCGGTTTTCACCAATAATATCCTTCTGACCAATTACCTGGGCATGTGCTCCTTCCTGGCCGTTTCCAGGGAGGTAAAGACCTCTATCGGGCTGGGCATGGCCGTCATCTTCGTCATGGCCTGCACCAGTGTCTTGAACTGGCTCGTCTATCATTACCTCCTGGTTCCCCTGGATATCGTCTACCTGCGCTATATCGCGTTCATTATCGTGATCGCCGCGTTTGTCCAGCTCATCGAAATGATAATCGAAAGGATTTCCGATTCCCTCTATTCGGCCCTGGGAATATTCCTACCCCTGATCACCGTGAACTGCGCCATCCTGGGGGTCAGCCTCTTCATGGTGATCCGGGATTACAGCTTTTTGTCCTCCTTTGCCTATGGAGCCGGCAGCGGGATCGGCTGGGCCCTGGCCATCATTGCCATGGCCGGGATTCGCCGGAAGATGGCCCGGGCTAAGGTGCCGAAGGGGCTGGCCGGCGCTGGAATCACCCTGGTCATAGCCGGGATCATGGCCCTGGCCTTCATGGGTTTTGCCGGGATGATTTCAATCAGTTGAGGCTCGATCGGGAGAGAGGGTATCATGGCGACAAGCTTTTTGATCGGTGTCGGAGCTATTTGCGGTCTTTCCGTTTTTTTAGCCGTTCTGATGGTTATCGCCGAAGCGACCATCGGGAATTACGGGGAAGCTAAGATTACCATCAATGAGACAGAGGAAATGGTGGTGTCCGGGGGCAGGCCCCTGCTGGCCACCCTGATGGAAGAGAAGCTTTTCATCCCCTCCGCTTGCGGGGGCCGGGGCTCCTGCGGGTTCTGCAAGGTGAAGGTCGAGACGGACATCGGCGATTACCTGGCCACCGAGCTGCCCTGGATCGAAACGGCCGAGCAGAAGGAAAATATCAGGCTTTCCTGCCAGGTCAAGGTCAAGAAAGATATCGCCATCACCATCCCGGAGGAGCTTTTCAATGTCAAGGAGTACAGGACCGGGGTGGTCTCACTTAAAGATTTGACCCACGACATCAAGGAGGTCGTGCTTCGCTTGCTTGAGCCCGCTGAGATAAAGCTGAAGCCGGGCCAGTATATTCAATTTCAGGTACCGGAGTATGAGCTGACCTCGGAATCGATATACAGGGCCTATTCGGTGGCCTCTCCCCCTTCGAGCAAGAATCAAATCGAGCTTGAGATCCGCCTGGTTCCCAACGGTATCTGCACCACCTACGTTCATAAGCACCTGAAGGCAGGGGATATGGTGAACATAAACGGTCCCTACGGGGAGTTTTTCTTGCGGGACTCAAACCGGGACATCGTTTTCATAGCCGGAGGGTCGGGAATGGCCCCGGTTAAGGCCATCCTCCTCGATATGGCCGAGAAGAACTCTACCCGTAAGGCCAGGTATTTCTTCGGTGCCCAGACCGTGAGGGACCTCTTTCTGCTGGAGGAGATGAGGGAACTCGAGAGGAGGCTGGCCGATTTCCGCTTCATTCCGGCCCTCTCCGGTCCCAGGCCTGAGGATAACTGGCAGGGGGAAACCGGGCTCATCACCGAAGTGCTGGACAAACACCTGGCGAACACTGAGAACCTGGAAGCCTATCTCTGCGGCAGCCCGGGAATGATCAATGCCTGTGTCAATGTCCTGACCGCCAGGGGGCTGCCCGAGGAGCTTATCTTTTACGATAAGTTTGCCTGACCCTTACGGGCCCGGGGGATGGAAAAGGAGCAAGCGATGAAACAGACCGTGCAGATGGACAGGATCCAGGAGAAAATGCAGCCCGGGGTAATCACGCGGGACGGTTTTCTGGGAAGAGAGAAGAGAAAGCTGATCGATATCTTGATTGAAGACGATGCGGCCGTCAAACGACTCAACCTCACTCACCAGGACATTGCCGGCCGGATGATCGAATTGCGGGATGCGGGTCTGCGCGGCCTGGGCGAGTTTGTAAACGTAGAGCCTTATTTCGAGATCCGGGTCGATTCGGTCAGGGGCAAGCTTCCCTGTCCCTTCGGGGACCCCGGGATATTCCCCAAAACCAATACTACGGTCAGGAACCTGAAAATCGGCCGGGAGATAACCTATACGGACCTGAACATTCATATGATCCTGGCCCACGGATTTTATGAGGGCCGGGGCTCGCCCTTCAGGCCGCCGCCCGGTGACCTGGCGGAGATACTTGAGGTAAACATACCCGCTGAATAATATTGTCGAGGCAGGGTCTTTTCCGGTGGCCGCGGCGGGATATCCTGGGGGCTATGAGCGAGGCCTGCAGCAATAAATAATTGATAGTAAGACTTATATCACAGGATGGACGGAAAATCAAGAAAATGAGAGAAAACTCAGGAAATTGCAGTCAGGAATGCAAAAAAACATGAGCAATCATCCTGCAATAGGAAAAAACTATAAAGGGCCTGATTTACAAGGGAAATTTTCATCCAAACTGATAAAACAGGGTCTTAAGGAAAGCAAAAAAACATACCTCAACCTTGATCCGGCACAATGAGGGAAAGAAAGTTTAGTTTAAACTTGCGGTATTTATCCCAGGAGGGGATCTCCCTATTTTCACAAGATGCTGCAATATTTTGCGGATTTCTCCAGGGTCCATTATTACCGCAATAAT
>CAZERV010000116.1:0-1843 GCA_964514815.1 uncultured Spirochaetaceae bacterium
CAGTTCCCTGGCGCAGGCCGCTTTTTACGAAGGCGCCTGCGCCCATCATAAAATATTGAGGTATGTCTCATGGCTGATGACAGGCAGAGCCCCGGCTCTGTCACTCTTTCCATCCGAAACCTGGCCAAGACCTTTAGAGTGAAAAATGAAACCGTGGAAGCTCTGCGCAATGTGTCTCTCGATGTCCGGAAGGGGGAGCTTTTTACCCTTTTGGGGCCGAGCGGATGCGGGAAGACTACTACCTTGCGCTGCATCGCCGGGTTCGAGAAGCCGACGGGCGGGCAGATCTATTTTCTCGACCAGGATTTTACCGCAGTTCCTCCTTTCAGAAGGAACATCGGGATGGTCTTCCAGAGCTATGCGCTTTTCCCTCACCTGTCGATCTTTGAGAACGTCGCCTATGGGCTGAAGATGCGTAAGCTGCCCCGGCCTGAGATAGAAGAGAAGGTCGAGAGCATCATCCGGATGGTCGGGCTTGAAGGTGCCGGGAAGAGGAAGCCGGGCGCGCTTTCGGGAGGCCAGCAGCAGCGCATTGCCCTGGCCCGGGCCCTGGTCTATGAGCCCCGGCTTCTCCTGTTGGATGAGCCTTTAAGCAACCTCGATGCCAAGCTGAGGGTCTATATGAGGGAGGAGATCAGGAGGATCCAGCAGCAGGCGAAGGTGACCACCGTCTATGTGACCCACGACCAGGAGGAAGCCCTCTCCATCTCCGACCGGATCGCGGTCATGCACGACGGCCGACTCAGCCAGGTGGGGACTCCGGATGAGATCTATGAAGATCCGCGCTCGGTCCGGGTGGCTGATTTTATAGGCCAGGCCAATTTCTTCGCCTGCTCAATCAAGAGACGAGAAAAAGGGTCTTTAGATTTTACCTTTCCTTCGGCAGAGCGGATGGCTCTGAACATCGGCTCAGACAGGATAGCGGATTTTCCGTATCCGGAGGGAGTTCTCTTCGTCAGACCCGAGCATATGAAGGTCGTACCCGGGCCGGGCAAACCTAATACCCTGAAGGGAAGGGTAAAGGTTATCCTCTATCTCGGCTCCGTGGTCCGCTATTTCATCGAGATTTTCCAGCCTGCAGCTCCCCAGGAGGTTCTGGTCGATGAGCACCGCCGCCTCAGGGGAGTTCATGAAGGTGATGAGGTCTCCGTGGCGTTCCAGGGAGACGATATCAAGCTCTTTCCGTCTAAGGAACAGGCATGAAAGACGGAGTAAAAACTCGAAATGTCGAGCTCACTCCTTACCTGGTTCTCGGACTGTCTTTATTGATCCTGATCATCTTCATAATCTATCCCCTTTCAAAGGTCATCTTGAACAGTTTCATCGAGGCGGGGAATGATCTTTCTCTCAAAAACCTCACCCTGGCCAACTTCTCCCAGTTTATCAATTCCTCACTTTACAGGAGTGCGCTCTTCAATACGCTGACCGTGGGATTACTCTGTGTTCTTTTTTCCTGCCTTTTAGGGATTCCCATGGCCTATTTCATGGCCAGGACCGAGATGCCTTTTAAGACCATGTTCCTCACCCTGGGGACCCTCCCACTGATACTGCCCCCCTTTGTCGGCGCCTATTCCTGGATACTTCTCTTCGGGCGGCAGGGGGTGGTCAATTACTTCCTGGAAAGGCTCTTCGGCTTTACCCTCCCCGACATCTACGGGCCCCCGGGGGTCATTATCGCCATGACCATGAGCTATTATCCGTTCGTCTTTCTCCTGACTTACGGATCTCTCCTCTCGGCAGACCCCTACATCGAGGAAAGCGCCGAGATCATGGGGGCGAACAGGTGGAGAGTGATCCGGACCGTGACCTTGCCCCTGGTGATCCCTTCGCTTGCGGCCGGGGC
>CAZERV010000116.1:1943-5024 GCA_964514815.1 uncultured Spirochaetaceae bacterium
CGGCCGGGGCGATTGCCATGATCAACGTGGCCATAGTAACTGTCGGTATTATACTCTCCCAGTATGTCACGGCCAGGAGATCGTACGTCACCATAACCGGTACGACCCAGGCGGCCCGGATTTCAGCCGGCAGGGCCTTGAAGTGGCTGGGGATATTTTATTGCGCCGGCGTTATCTTTTTCTCCCTGCTTCCGCACCTGACCGTGATAATCACTTCCTTCACCGAAGGCTGGGCCGGGACCAGGTATCCGACCAAATTTTCCCTTGAGAATTACAAGAGGATCTTTGAAATTGCCAGAATACCGATCAGGAACAGCCTTTTTCTGGCCACCACGGCTACCCTGGTGGCCGCCCTGGTGGGCACGCTCCTCTCCTATTTAAGCGTCAGAAAGCGGTTCCGGGGCAGGTGGGTGCTGGACCTGACCGTGATGCTTCCGTTTATCATGCCCGGCATCGTGGTGGGTGTGGCCATCCTGACCGGCTTCTCCTCAGGGCTTGTTATCCTGAGCGGCACCTGGATGATCATGGTGATCGGGTTTTTCATCCGGAGGATGCCCTATATCTTCAGGTCCACTTCGGCCTCTTTGAGCCAGATCGACGTGGCCGTGGAAGAAGCATCCGCCATAGCCGGCGCTCCCTGGCTCACTACCTTCAGGAGGATTACCCTGCCCCTGATGGCCCCGGGCATCCTGGCCGGCGCGGTGATCTCCTTTTCGACCCTCATGGGAGAGCTTTCCACCACGATCATCCTCTACTCGGCAAAATGGAAGACCATCACCGTGGCCATCATCGATTACCTTTTCTCTGCCAACATCGGACCGGCCTATGCCCTGGGAACGATACTCATCCTGCTGGTCCTCACCGCTATTGTCCTGGCCAACCGCCTTCTGGGCCGCCGAATGTCCCAGATGTTCAAGATGGTCTAGGAGACGGGCAGAGGCACGAGCCTTAAGGCATTCCGGTAAAATATTTTCGCCTGCGCCTCTTCCGGAAGCGGAAACTCTTCCAGGAGCTTTATGAGCCTGTCGCCTGACTCGTCCCTGGCAAAGAGCAGCTTGTCCTGGAACTCTAAGAGAAAATCCTTCCCGAACTCCCGGTCCCGGCTCAAGGCGTTTCGCGCCGACCGGGCGGAAAGGTCTGCGCAAAGGTTTGGACATTCTCTCAGAAGTCTCGGAGCCTGCCCACCCGGCCGCACGGGACCTTCCGGATAGTAGGACTCCAGGTGCTTCGAATCCCCGCTGATATGGGCCCAGAAACCGGGCCCATGGGCCACAAAAAGTGTATTGGGGCAGGACTTTAAAGCCCTCTCAAAGGATTCTATACAGCCGCCGTACCAGTAATCGCTCCTTGGATAGCGACCTTTTCCAAGTGGGATGGGGTAATCCAGGTGAACGACCACGGGCAGTTTGAGGCGGGCGCAGAGATCGTATGTGCGCAGGGCATCCGGGTTGTCCAGCATCATCCTGAGCTTCAGCTCTCCGCAGATTTTGACGCCGTAATTTTCCACCGCCGCCTCCAGGCGGTCCAGGGCATCGGGCCGGCGGGGGTCCGGGCAGTAACCGGGAATGAAGCGGTCCGGGTACTTTGAGGCGGCCTGAAGAACATCCCTGAAGGGCATGCCGGTCTCACCCGGCCTGAAAGTCTTCATGTACATCTCAGGATCGACCTCATCCGCCGGGACCTCCCAGGTTAGAAGCCAGGTGAGATCGATCCGGTGCCGGCTCATATCCTCGACAATTTTTTCGGCTTCAAAGCCGAGCCAGCCCGGATGATTGTGAGCATCTATAATCATGGCTAAGAATGAATATATGCGGCAAGCTAAAAAAATGAAAGGCGATGGCCAGGTCAGTGTCGAAGAGATGCTGTTAACCTTAGAGGCCGCGGCCAGGAAAGGGACACCCAGTAGGACGATGTATGCCTGTCCTTTGAGCCGGGTCCTGTTTCACTTTTTGATGAATTTATCCGCTGTAATAAAAAATCTTCTGGTTTTTTGCCTAAATAGTTGATATATTCGAGAATAGTCATACACTTATATATATAACAGGAGGCAACTATGAGAAAGATATTACTTATTGTGGCCGTATTACTCGTTTTTACGTTCAGCCTGCAGGCTTATACCTGGGACGAATTTGACACGGCTTTTTCGGATTTCGCAACCGGGGTGGCCGGCTCATTGCCCATGAACGCCCAGGTAGGGCTCAACTGGTCGCCGGCTTATATCGGGAAATTTCCCCATTTCGGGGTTGGCGCTACCGTTGGCTTCAGCACCATTCCCTATTCGGCCATGGAGCCGGTCATTAATACCCTGGGTGTCACCATTCCTCCGGATATGGATTTTCTGAAGACCCTGGGTATTCCCTTCCCCGGCGTCGCCCTTGATGCACGCCTGGGTGGTTTTGTCCTTCCCTTCGATATAGGCTTCAAGTTCGGCTTCATCCCGGAGGCTTTGAAAGCTGAGTTCTCAGGCTTCACCCTGGATTACCTGATGATAGGCGGGGATGTACGCTACCAGTTGATCAAGGAAAGGTTCATCGTGCCCTCTATCTCGGTGGGCCTCGGATATACCTACCTGAGGGGCGGGGTGGGCATTCCGGATCTGATGGGTGGAGCTCAAACATACACTTTGCCAACTTTACCTATTATTGGAGGCGGCCATTGGTTTGATGTTACTTCTCCTTCAGTTAATTTTCACTGGCAGACCCATACCTTCGAGCTGAAGGCCCAACTGAGCAAGAGGATCCTGATCTTAACTCCTTATCTTGGTGTTGGTGTTGCTTACGGAATATCCCAGGCGGGAGGCGGTGTGGAGACTTCGGTAATCTACTCTCCTGATGGAGCTAGTGAGCAGCCGATAAATCAAGCTGACATAGATGCCATCAGAAATGGACTTGATACTTTGGGGTACACACTTCCTGAAATTTCGGCTACCGGTATTCTGGTCGATTATGGAGTCACCGGTTTCGCCTTCAGGGCCTTCGGCGGGCTTTCGGTCAACCTCTGGTTTCTGTGGATCGATTTAGGTGGGATGTACAACATAGGCACCGGCTCTTTGGGCGCCTCGATAAACGCCCGCGTCCAGTT
>CAZERV010000116.1:5124-8274 GCA_964514815.1 uncultured Spirochaetaceae bacterium
GAGAATATCAGAACTGAAGTAGCAGTAAGTAGAGCAGATACGATCAAATGGATGTTCATATTCTGGATTGGTCAAATCGGAGTTCTTTCAGGAATAATATTTGCAATGCTCAAGCTGTTTTCCAGGTAAAACTTATAGTAGCCCACTGGAATGGACATCCTTACTCATCAACTTTGAAGAGTAGCATTCTACAATAATGTATTCAGCAAAGATAGATAACAATGTGAAAAAATTTTGAGCAGCTTAGGGGTCAGGAATGCTATGAATCCTGAAAAGCTATCGTTTAAGAGGCGTCAGATCAAATCTGACAAAGAGCAACTGGTATTGGATTTAGAGGTTGAGTATTTGAGTATACGGAACGGCCGTTACGGAACTGGGAAGAGTTAGGGACTTGTAAAATTTTAAGCAGTAATCCGATTCACCGGGTTGTCAGACCAGGCCCTCGATGAATGTTTTATGTTCCCGGTACTCGGCGGTTATATTCCGGGCAATTTTATCTATTACATCTTTGGAAATATTTTCCAGGTAAAAAGGAGAGAGATCGACCTGGCTGCTATCCCTTTTTAAACAGACCCGGTTCACCAGCCTGTCGGCATAATCGGTGGCCCAGAGGACATCTTTATATTCCTCCAGGGCCCTTTCCTTTCTATGATGAAAAAGCGCCACCTCGATCATGACTTCGGGAAAGTTCCACCAGTCCAGGAAGTACGCGCCGATTTCCGTGTGGGTGCACTCTTCAAAGCCGAGCGCCAGCTCGTTATCGAAGGTTGAGGCGTCCGGATTCTGAATCTGCCGGGCCAAAATCGATTCATAGCGCTCGGGAAAGAATTTCAGAATGATCATTTTCCCGATATCATGAATGATCCCGGCCGAAGGAAGTTGTTTTTCGATTGACTTGCTGAACCTGATCCGGTGGATGATCGGGATATATTTGTTGACCAGAAAGGAATGGAAAAATATTTCCCTGAGATGATCAATCTGCTCTTTGTCCCATTTCATTTTATCGATGATCTCGGCGGTCAGGACAATATCTTTTAAGGCCGTGAAGCCGAGAAAAATCGCCGCCTCCTTAATGGTGGAAATATCATCCCTGCCGAAGAGGGCGGAATTGACCACATGCATCACTTTTGCCGAAACGGCCGTGTCTTTCTTGATGATCTCCGCCAATTCCGTCATGGATTTGTTGCTCTCAATGGCAAGCAGCAACTCCCGGAAGAGGTAGGGCAGGGTGGGCAGGGTTTCGATGGAGCTTATCAGGTCGAGGAGTTTCTTCTTTTGTAGTATGCTTTTAATTTTCAGGATATGAGTAAGCTTTTTTCTTAAAGATTCATCATCCCACGGCTTGGCGATGAATGTAGTTACCAGGCCGCTGTTAATAAATTTAAAAACCATCGATTTATCGAGGAATCCGCTGGTGAGCACCCTGTGCACGGAAGGATGGGCCTTTCGAACACCTTTCAGAAACTGAAGCCCGTCTGCCGGCCCCATGCGAAAATCTGAAAAAACAAGATCGATCTCTTCTTTTTCCAGGATTTTAAGGCCGTCTTCGGCATTGCCGGCGGCATGAATTTCGATTCCTGTCTGAGCGAGAATTCTTTTAAAATCGTTTATAGCGGTCCTGGCATCTTCAACTATTAATATTTTGCCGCTCGGTTGGCTCATAGTCCATAATCGGCGAATAAACCGGGTTCGTCAAGGACAGACCGGGCTCGCCTGAATCACCAGGCTGATACATTGCTCTTTATACTGGTCCATCGCCTCGTTCTTCCAGGCTGCCAGGAGCAGGGAGCGGATGGTGCCGAAGATGCGGTCGCCGTACCCCAGCTTCCTGAGCGGGTCCCGGCAGATCCTTTCCACCCGGTCATGGAGATAGGGGTTGATCATCTGCTCAAGAAGGTCTTCAGCATAGAGGCGAAAACCTTTCCCGGTGAAGAGAGGCTCCCCGGTAGACCCGTATTTTCTGATCAGCGCGGCGCCCGATTCTTCCAAAAAAGCCTTCCGGCCCAAATCGAGCAGCTCCCGGTCGGAACCGATCGCGCTCATCACCCGGCAGACCAGGAGAGAATGAACGGCGTTGTGGCCGTAGAGCTTGGCCTCCTCGAAGAGGAGAAGGTCTTCCTTTTCTTCAAAGACCGCGATTCCTTTCCTGAAAGCAGGCAGCCTGATCCTGGAGACATAGATCCGGTTGAACTCTTCCGCTTCCCAAATCGCCTCCTCTATTATTAGCCTCTCCCCGGGATCGTTCGGGTTTCCGATCCGGAATCCGGACAGCTCCCGGTGCGTAATTCCTGATTTGTCGGCCACGTTTAGCCAGACCCTATTACCGTTACTTTTGACCGCATCCACCAGAGCCTGGTCTGTTTCGACTATGGTGAAGCTGGAGAATGTCTTTGCCTCCATCGCCTCCAGAAGCATCAGCCCGGTTTGAATCGGGCCGAAGCCGACATAATTTTTTGCTACCATTGGGAAAGCGGCTTTAAAAGCACGATCAGAAAAAGAAGCCCTTAGCTTCGTTTTAAATCAATTCGATACCGATCTGCAAATTGCGGAAGCAACTTTAAAGGATGTAGGAACATTCAGTTTTAATTTGGATCTTGATATTATCCCAAAGTTGTTGCATGAAGCACATAAATATTTTGAGCTGTAAGTTCCACCAGGATCGAAATCCGGTTGTAAAGATTGCTTAATATTAGAAAAACTTCTATACTTCCTGGATCAATGGAATTATCAATAAAACTGCAAAGAATAAGCAGAATACTGGTTATTGTGGTTGCGGTAATTATTCTTGTGCTTTCTCTTTTACCGAAAGAAGAGATTAAAAATGTTCCTCTATCAGATAAATTCTGGCATTTTTCTGCATACGCCAGTTTAAGTTTTTTGGCGTATTTTACTTTTGTCAAGTCAATTAACTTCAAATCGACCGTAATAATTATTGTCGCTTGTTTTGTCTTTGGAGCAGTCATTGAACTCCTTCAGCCGTTGGTAGGAAGAAACAGAGAATATATGGATCTCCTTGTAAATGCTATCGGTGTGCTCGTTGGTGCAGCTTTTTGTATTTTTCTTGATTTATTTTTGAGCAAGACTAAAAGAAGTATATTTTAAATCCGTATGAAATCCCGTTAAACAAAAATCAGTGAATTCAATAATAAT
>CAZERV010000117.1:0-8068 GCA_964514815.1 uncultured Spirochaetaceae bacterium
TGGATTTAGACGGCGATTTTATTGTATTTTTTCAGGCAGGAATAGAAGGCCCGGTAGATTTTCTTTTCGATCTCCTGGCAGGGAACGGTAGCATTGAGAGATTTACGAAACGAATCATCCCTGACCAGCCGGGTTACGGCAGCCAGGGCGATCAGGTATTCCACCTTCTTTTCGGGTGGACTCGTAATCACGAAGAGCAGGTGTACTGGGATTTTATCGATTGAGCCAAAATCGATGCCTTTTTCTGAAATCCCGAGGGCAATAATGATGCGGTTTACTTCCAAAGTTGCACCGTGAGCGATAGCCACACCGTGGCCGAGGCTGGTTGAGTGAATATGCTCCCTCAGAATTACGGCCTCTTCAATTTTCTTAACATTTGCGACCTTGGCGAAGATGGGCGCTCTATGGATCAACTCTCTAATCGCTTCGTATTTATCGCTGCTGGTAAGGCTCGGGACTATCGTCCCACCTCGAAAACAAGCTGTCATAATAAAGTCCAAATTATACCCAATCCAAAAGGATTGTCAAGCTTTATAAGAAAGTATAGCACTCATTTTTATTTTCGGCCATAATTATTTTACTTATTAGTTATTAAGTAAAATCCCCGCCTCCCCTATTGCCTCATCTAAAATTCAACACAATGCGGCCCCTTGACAAAGGCCTCTTCGCCCTATATTATCCAGACTAATCGGGGGCGTAGCTCAGTTGGCTAGAGCGCGTGAATGGCATTCACGAGGTCGTGGGTTCAATTCCCTTCGCCTCCATAAATAAAAATGAATAGTGGCCAAAAATCCGGACAATTGGACCCAGAAATTGCCGCGCTGATGGGCATTGCCCCGGAAAGCAAGGAAGTTCCCCCGGCATTTACCGCGCTTTTCGTTGACGAAAAGGCGGCTAATAAAGCATCGTCGGAAGAAGCGGACCTCTCCAAAAAGAGTTTCGAGGCGATCAAGAAATTTGAGGAAGCCCGAAAGCCTTTTTTCTCGGATAAGGACTATTACAAGAAACTGCTCTCCGGGGAGGGCGAGATCTCTAAAAAGGTCCACCAGCTTCTCAGCCAGTTTATAACGGCCAAAGATCCAAAAGACAAATCCATCTACAGGAGCAGACTCATGCCCGCCTTCTGGGACCTGGGCGCCGGCATTGCCGCCAGGATAGGCCAAAAGCTACCGATTCCGAAGCTTCTCCTGCTCAGATTCGGCATTCTCTCCCCGACCCTCATCTCGAAGGAGCAGAGGGATGTTATCAGCCGGATCGTTTTTAAAAAAGATATAAAAGAACCGGTTCACTACCAGGATGAGTGGCTGCTGCAAATAGCCAGGGGATCAATCAACCCTTCCGCCACCGATGAAGTGAAACAGGTCAAGAAGAACGAAGACCAGAAGACCCGCGACAGAATCGAGAAAATGAGGGGACAGCGCCAGGCTGAACTTTCGCTTCTTCAGAACAAAATCGTTCAACTGGAAGAATTTGAAGCCAACCTCTTAAACCAGGCCCAGTGCATTCTCAAACACCAGAGCCGGGCCGACTTCGGGGGCCTAAAGGATGCCTATACCCCGGAACAGAAAGAGGCGATAACCCAGGTTTCCACATCTTTAAGAAATCTTACCAACTTAGACCGGGACATCAAGAGCGCCTACTCCAATCTTGAAGAGATGGATAGCAAACTGGCCGAGCTGGCGGAGAAAACAGACAGAGGGGAAGCCGCTTCTTCTGTGGACAGAAGCACGGTAATCAACGAGTTCAACTCCATCCGGCAGATGTCGAAGCTCTGTGTAGGAAGACAGGGAAATCACTTTCCAATTCTCTTGAAGCAGTATATCCACGCCAATATCCGGGAAATAGCGACCCGGGAAAATGTTATCGATGTTATGGCCCGGGTGGAAGAGCTTGATCCGCTGCTTTTCTACCGGACTTTTAAAGGCCAGACCAACCGGATCGTCCCCCATGTGCTTCTTCTCCCCAATTACGGAGAGACCGGTATCTGCTGGGAACCCTTCGAGCGCTTTAACCGGGCTTCCAGCCGGGGCCGGATCGCAATCCCTCTTTACCCGAAGGAGGTAAAAGAGGCAGTCACTGCCGCCCTGGCCGATCTTCGCTGGCAGATTGCCAAGGAAAAAGCCCAGCATTACTGGATGGAAGAAGGGATCACCGGTCGGTATTACCAGTGGTTTTCGGAGAGGAAGCTCAAGGGAGATGTCCGGGACTCTTTCATCCGCGACTACATTCTCTGGATTACCAAGGAAAGTCAGGCCACCCAGAAGCTCGATCGTGAGGTGCGGGGGATATTCTGGCGCCAGATGCCTTTTCCGCAAAAAATCAAGGATAATCTTAAAAACCGCGGTTTTGTTTATAACGAGCTTTATAAAAAGGATGATAACATATCCAGATCAGATGGGTATTGATCGGCGGTTTTCGGTCCTCCAAACTACCTCTTTTTTTTAAAAAGCGGCAGAAAATATTTATCCAGATCTACCTTTCGGGCCAGGATTTTCAATACGCGGTGATAGATAAAGAAGCTCCCTCCCATCGCCAAAAGCAGCAGGACCGGCAAAAGAGCGGCCGGCGGGGAATCGGAAAAAATCACGGCGGCCAATTTTAACAGGACCAGGATCAGCAGAAACATTACCAGCAGGTTAAAGAAGGTAGCGCCGATCAAGAAGAAAACTGTATTCAGCCTTTTATTCAATTTTCTTTTGCCTCTCCATTTGAAAATAAGAAACCAGGAGCAGTACCAGGGCCACCACTACGGTAGAATCCGCTAAATTGAAGGTCGGCCATCTGGAGAACCCGAAGATACCGTAAAATTTAACGTCAATAAAATCAATCACTCCCTCCCGCCTGAACAGCCGGTCAATATAGTTGCCCAGACCTCCACCCATAATGGCTGCCAAAAGCCACCTCTGACCCCTGCTTATGTCTTTGGAAAAGAAATAATAATAAATAAGAAGTCCCAGGACAAAGAGAGGAAGCACCAGGAAAAGGATCTGCTTTCCCAAAGATGGCAGGCTTCTCCCGATACTGAAGGCAATGGCGGTGTTTGTTACATAGGTTAATCTCAAGAAATCGCCCAAAACCTCAACCGGCCGGGCAAAAGGAAGGGTAGCGGCGGCTATCATCTTTGAAACCTGGTCCGCCAGAATAACGGCCAGGGTCAGAAGCAGGGGAAGAAGCTTCTCTTTTAAATTAACCGAATCATAATCGCTCAAATCGTGCCTCCGTCTTTAATCCTCAGGCCCATATCCCGATTAAATCATAACCCGGTGGGTATATCTAAAAAGATTGTTTCTATTTCAGTTGACTTTTTAAGTTTTTCCGCCAGACGCTTTACGCCCCAGATTTCCGTAATATAATGACCGCCGAAAATAACGTTGATCCTGCTTTCCAGGCTCTGGTGATAATAGCTGTGAGAAGAGTCCCCGGTAATGTACAGATCGAGGCTTTCAGCAATCGCATCCAGCACCTCCTCGGCTGCCCCGCCCGAGACAATGCCGGCGGATTTTATAGTATCCGGCCCAAACGGAAGCACCCCCAGGCAATTCCGCTTTCCGCCGCACAAAAGCTCCGCCACTTCATCGAGGCTTTTTTCTTCGGCAAAGACTCCCTTATAACCGATCTTTACGCCCTTATAAAGTCCGAAGGGCTCGAGATTTCGAAGCCCGATCAGCTCGGCGATCCCGGCGTTGTTTCCCAACTCAGGATGAGCATCCAGAGGCAAGTGGGCGGCATACAAGGCCAGGTCATTCTCCAGAAGCTCCTTTATCCGCCGGTAATGAGCGCCGGTAAGCGCCGTGTCCTTACCCCAGAAAAGGCCGTGATGCACAAAGAGAAGATCCGCCTTCCATTCTGCGGCGCGCTTGAAACTTTCCAGGCAGGCATCTACGGCAAAAGCGGCCCTCCTGATATCACGCCCCGGCTTTCCGACCTGGAGACCGTTTAAGGAATTATCGGTCCCTTTAAAATCATCCAGGGACAGCCATTCGTGCATGAGCCGGTCAAAATCTTCAACGCGCATGCCCGGTATTATAGCAAGTCGCGGCTTGCGTGACAACGTGAGCAACGGGGGGTGAGGAGACTTATCAAATTAAAAGTTTTGAACTATAATCTGGGTCATGTTTATCAACTGGCAAATCATGCTTTCAACCTTCACGATGATTTTCCTGGCCGAAATCGGGGATAAAACCCAGCTTGCCACCTTCGCCTTTGCCACCAGGAGCAAATCATCCCTGTCCGTATTTATAGGCGCCTCCTCCGCCCTGGTACTGACTACCCTGATTGCAGTCATAATGGGTGGGATTATCGGCAGAATCGTGCCGGAGAAAATCATAAAAATCGCGGCCGGGCTGCTCTTTATCGGTTTCGGTGTTGCAACCATAGTGGATGTTGTAAAGAAGTGAACATGCAGAATCCACTTAGAAGCTGGCTGATCAAGAGGGTCTTAAAGAGTGCGTTAGTTTTCGAACGGGATATGTTCGAAGCCTATGAGGCTATTTTAAAAGAGCTTCAGAAAAAGCCGGCGGGGGAGCGCTTCCGGAAACTGCTCGAAGAGGAAAAACATCACCAGCAGATCCTGACGCGCCTTACCGGCAGGAGGATTGATGACGAGGAGCTGGAAAAAATTTTTGGCGCGGCGCACTTTCATGATCCGGCGTCGACCTTGCCGCTTCCCCCGAATATATTGAAAGCGGTCGGGCAAAAAATCGCCGAATTGCAAAACATCGAAAAAGAATCTTACCTTTTTTACAGCAATTTACAGAGAATCAGCAAAATACCGGCCGTGAAAAAGGCTTTCAAATTCCTGGCCGATCAGGAAAGACAGCACCTCCTTATCCTGGAGAAACTCGCATCGGGAACTAACGGCTGATAAACACCGTCTGGACCGGATCGATGCAGCCTCGGTGAAACAGGCCGTACAGGATGAGAGCCTTCCTTTTTAAACCTCCCGGAAGAGAAGATACAGGAGATGATTGCCGGCGGGGAGCTGACACTTGACAACCTTATTCAGAGTGTTATAATTTCATTGAAATCGTATCACTTGTTTAGGAAGTTACGGCTATGGCACAAACCATTGACATTGAACAGATAAAGAGAGCGGCTCACAATTCAGTCCCTTTGAGCTTTAAAACATTTACCCTGCCCCATGAGACCGAGGAGTATCTACAGGAGACTTTAGGTATCCTCCTGTCCGAGGTCGGTCATGAAAATATTAAGGACCAACTCTCTTACTGCATGCGGGAGATGGCTGTAAATGCCAAGAAAGCCAACACCAAGAGAGCCTACTTCCAGGAAAAAAAACTGGACCTTAATAACTCTGCCGATTATTCGGAAGGGATGATGACCTTTAAAGACGATACTCTGGCAAACATCCAGCACTACTTACAAAAGCAAAAAGAAATCGGACTCTACGTGAAAATCCTGTTTCACACCAAAGGAAAGACCTTTTTCCTTGTCATCAGGAATAATGCGGAAATCACTAAGACCGAGCAGATCCGGATCTTCGATCGGATTGCCCGCTCCAGGGCTTTTTCCAGTATGGAAGAAGCGTTTGCCACGGTCCTGGACAACACCGAAGGGGCCGGATTAGGAATCGTTATCCTTATGCTCATGCTTAAGAAAATCGGGCTTGATGAAGATGCTTTTTCAATCGATGTGGAGAATGGTGAAACGGTCGCTGCTCTAACCATCCCTTTCTCCGAGATTCATATTGAAAAGCTCGACCTTTTGACTAACGCGGTTACCAGAGAAGTGGAAATGCTGCCTCAATTCCCCGATAACATAATTTATCTGCAAAGACTGATCTCCGATCCGGATTCGGAGATCACCGACATCGCCCGCCAGATCAGCACCGATCCTTCCTTAACCGCCGATCTCTTAAAGCTGGTTAATTCCGCCCAGTTTATGCTGCCCAAAAAAGTCGATAACATCGTCGAGGCAGTTAAACTGGTGGGGATTAAGGGCATTCGCAACCTGCTCTACGCTCACGGGACTCAGAAAATACTAGGTTTAAAGTACCGGGAAATGCGCAGCCTCTGGCAGCATTCCTACCGAACCGCCTTCTATGCCTACAACCTGGCCAAGAGCTTCAGAAAGAAAAAAGATATTCTGGACGACATATATGTGGGAGGCATTCTGCACGATCTCGGCAAGATCATTCTCGCTTCACTGCACCCGGACCTCCTGGACCGGATAAGAAAATTCTGCGGAGAAAAAGGGATTTCAGCAGAAATGTTGGAAAACTTCTCCATGGGCCTGAATCACGCCGACACCGGGGCACTGATAGCCAAAAAGTGGAATTTCCCTGGCCAACTGTGCGCCGCCATCAAGTATCACCACGAACCTACGGAATGCGAGCCCGTTTACAAGGATGTCGTGTTCACCGTTTACCTGGCCAATGCCATAACCGAAATTGAAAGGAAACTGATCGACTTTGAACAGCTCAATTCAACGGTCTTGAGTGCTTTCGGCATCAAGACGCAAGACCAGTTTGACATGATCCAGGCCAGGCTCGAGCATGCTTTTCAAGATAAGCGCGGCAAATTTTAAGCGCGGAGCGGACAACTCGGCCTGACCCTGATACCCCAGGAAAAAAAAGGCCGATCAAATCCGGCCTGGCTTATCTTCGAGCCTCGCTGTTTTTAATCCTTCACCGCATCGAAAAATCGTTATAAAGCAAAGAAAATCAACAGATAATATAAATGGAACAGAGAATAAGGGACGGCGATAGGTTTTGCTCCTACCTGGTCGTGGGTTCGAGACCCACCTGTTCCAGAGATTGCTGAATTAGAAAAATGTCTTGACTGAAAATACAATATATAGTATTTTCCCCAGCGCAGATTACATCCGCAACCTAAGTTTTAATGTTAAAATTCAGCATAATGGGTATGGGCGCTGGACTTTAATATTTCTCGTTAAAATAACAAGCTTTTAAGTTATCATAGCATATAAAGATTTGGACGGAGGTGAATCATGTCTGTAACCATGTACTCAACCCCCACCTGCGGCTTTTGCCACAAGGCAAAAGCCTACTTCCAGCAGAACAGGATCCCTTTTACGGAATACAATGTCGCCCAGGACCGGAGTAAAGCCGAGGAGATGGTCAGGAAATCCGGACAGATGGGAGTTCCGGTTTTTGATATTCACGGAAAAATTATTATAGGATTTAATCAGACCGAAATTGAACGCGCTTTAGGAAAATAAAGATTGGAGGAGGAGAACGTGGCAGCGAAAACAGTTGCGACCTGGACCGGGGATCTGAGCTTTGAGGTGGAGCTCAACGGACATAAAATTTCCATCGATGCGGATGATAAGTTCGGCGGCCGTAACCTCGGCCCCCGCCCGAAGGGACTACTGCTTTCCGGCCTGGCCGGCTGCACTGGCATGGACGTGGTCTCGCTCCTGAAAAAAATGAAGATGGAATGGGACAGTTTCTCCTTAGAGGTTGAGGCGGACCTGACCGATGAGCATCCGAAAGTGTATAAAGATATCGTCATCAAATATATCTTAAACGGAGACAGCCTTGACAGAGCCAAGATCGAAAAAGCGGTCCGGCTTTCCCAGGAAAAATACTGCACCGTGACCGCCATGCTCTCTAAAGCCGCCGATATTTCCTACCAGATCATCTTGAATCCCGATAAATAATCCAAAATAGTTTTGAATCGCCGGAAGTAAGACCCCTGTTATATCTAGCAGGGGTTTTAATGTTATGAAAGCAGCAAGTGGTGAAATCAAGTCGGTCCAGCCGATTCTGAAAAACGGGCGTCTCCGGGTGGTAATGAAGATAGCTTACGATTCCGGGGAGATACAGGAAGCCTATTTGCCGGACCGGGAAATCTCGGCTCTCCTGCCCCGGTCCATTCTGGCCGGCCAGGAAGAAAGGCGGGATGTTCCCCGGCAAATGCTTGCAACTATTCGTCCGATCATCACCAGAATGACCAGGGGAAGGCGGGTCAGGGTTTGGACTTACGGGGAAGACCGGTATGCCGCGTTCTTATCCTGGCGTTCCGTTCGCTTCGACTCCTCTTAACCGGGTAAACCAGGCGTGTATGACGATCCCGCAGGGGGTGTCTTC
>CAZERV010000118.1:0-7678 GCA_964514815.1 uncultured Spirochaetaceae bacterium
CCTTCGGCCTAATTAAAATTACTCTTGACGGGAAGATGTCAACCGGGCATTATTCTTGAGTATAAAAACCTGTCAAAACCTGGAAAAAGTGAATTACCTGACAGCATGGTCGAATGAAACCTGAGGTGCAGCAGAAAAATTATTCCGGGCCGATTGAAAAGCTTCCAGTCGGGAAAAAGATTCTCTTCGGCGCCGGAGACTCAACCTTTTCTCTTCTGTTTACTACCCTGAATTTTTACTTCCTCTACTTTCTAACCGATGGAGTCGGGATTAGCGCGGCGCTGGCGGGCTGGGTGTTCTTTGCGGGAAAAATCTGGGATGCCTTCAGCGACCCGATCATGGGTTATCTATCCGACCGGACCAAAAGCCGCTGGGGCAGAAGGAGGCCCTACCTCCTTTTCGGGGCAGCGCCCCTGGCCTTGACCTATATTATTCTCTGGCAAGCGTACCCGATCCAAAATCAGACCATGCTCCTGGTTCTATATTCATTTCTGGCCGTCCTCTTCTTCTCCTGCTTTACCCTGACCGCGGTACCCTATGCGGCCATGATCCCGGAGCTGACCCTCGATTATAATGACCGGACCTCCCTGGTCAGCTTCAGAATGATGTTCTCGATTATCTTATCTATTGCCGGCGCGGCGCTGCCCATGATGTTTGTCGAAGCCGCCGGGGGAGACGTGGTGGCCGGGTTCAGGACCATGGCTATTCTTTTCGGTCTTTTGGGGACCCTTCCCCTGCTGGTTACCTTCCTGGGCACCAGCGAACGCTTTGCCCGGGCCGCGAGCTCCGGCCTCTCGCTTAAAAAGGCTTACCAGGAGACCTTGAAAAATCGCCCCTTCCGGTTTGCCATGCTGGTCTTTCTCCTCTCCTGGGTTACCATCGACGTCATCGGCGTTGTTTTTGTTTATTTTGTCACCTATTATCTGAACCGGCGGGAGTTGATCGATGTCCTCTTCCTGACCATGTTGCTGGTCGCGGCCTTATTTCTTCCGTTCTGGTACCTGGTGGCTAAAAAGTTGGGAAAAAGGTGGTCTTATATAATCGGAACAGGGTTCTGGGCGCTCGTCATGCTGCTGCTCATCTTTCTGTCCCCGGGGACCGGGAATTGGGTCCTCATCCTGATGAGCGGGCTCGCCGGCATCGGCGTTTCCACCGCCCATGTCATACCCTGGGCGCTGATTCCGGAATGTGTCGATTACGATGAGTTGAGCACGGGGGAGCGGAGAGAGGGCATGTACACAGGATTCTTGACTTTTCTCCAGAAGCTCGCTTCCTCATTTGCCATTTTGCTGGTAGGCAGTATGCTGGGAATCTCAGGCTACGAAGCAGGCATTGCCCAGAACCCCCGGACTCTCCTTACCATCCGGGTGCTGCTGGGCCCGCTGCCCTGTATTCTGCTCCTGCTCTCAATGATCCTCGCTTACCTGTATCCTATAACCAGGGAAAGATATGTGGAGATAAGGCAGGAGCTGGAAAAAAAGAAATCCATTAGCGCCAGGGCCATTGATAAAAAAGTAGACCGCTAAAGGAGATAATGAAAATGAAAAAAATCCTCTTATTGACCAAAACTTTAGACCCCGCAATTATTACCGCCGGAATTTCGGATCTGGAAGTAAAACAGGTCGGCACGAAGCTGGAGCTGGTAGAAGCGATAGTGGGAGAGAATGACCTGCTCTGCGTCCTGATAGAGTGGGAAGCCGGAGAAGAGGAGCTCCGGAGTTTCCTGCGCAGTCTTAAAAGGAGCTTTCCCATCCTCAGGATAGGCCTTATTACCCCGCCGGCTGAAATTGAGCTCCCTGAAGGATACCGCCGGATCGACAGCGGCTCGGGAGTGGAGATGATAAAGAAAGAGGTGCAAAAATTCCTTTCCTCCATAACCGATACCGACCAGAGGGAGCACCACCGCTTTGACTGGCCCCTCCAGGGCTACCTGACCTTTAACCAGGAGACCTGGAAGAACTACCGGGTACGCTCCTTGAGCGCCGCCGGGGCTTTCCTGGAATGTTCATCCTCTTTTCCGAATCCGGGCATGGCCGGATTGCTGCGCATCGTTTTCCAGGATTTCAAGATGCTCGTAAGCTGCGATATACTCGATCCCAGGCAGGCCTCGAGCAACCTTCCGCCCGGATTTGGGGTGAGATTCTCCGATCTGACCGACGCCTCTATTGTGGTGCTTGACCGGATCGTAAACGACACCCTGATCCACACGCTCCTTGAACCTGATTCCGAGCCGCCGGCGCCTACAATAGGAGAGGAAGAGCCTCTTACCGCCAGCTTCGAGCTGCTCTGACCGGCCCGGACTTCGGCAAAGTAACAACTTATCTCACCGACAACTTATTTCACCGCCAGGTTGAATACCCCGTCCCAGGATTCGGGCGGCGGCTTTTCCAGATACTCGTTGCACCTCTTTAAAAACACCTCGGAAGGCCCGTCATCGGGAATGATCTTTAAGACCTCCTTGAATACGCCCCGGGCTTTAGCCCACTCTTTCTGCTCAAAAAGCTCCTGGCCCCGGTGGAATATCTCCACCGCTTCCTTAATATCGGGCGGGGTGCTTTGCTTTTCATCGATCAGCTCATAGAGCCTGACCGGCTTCTCTATGCCGACCACCCGCACCCTATCCATCTGCCTCAGGGTGAAATCGGCTCCTCCTTCAAGGCAGGTGTCCTCGCTTATTAGAATCCAGGTGCCGTACTGCTTATTGACCCCCTCGAGACGGGCAGCCAGGTTTACCGAATTGCCCATGATCGTATAGTCCATCTTCTGGGCGGTTCCCATGTTGCCGACCACCATTTCCCCGGTGTTGATCCCGAAGCGAGTATAGAGGGGAGCGGGGCTCAGGTTTTCCTTCAGGAAATGTTCATTCAACTGCCTCTCCATCTTCTTCATCCGCACGGCGGAAAGACAGGCCCTGCGGGCATGATCCTCGAAGACAACCGGGGCGCCGAAGAATGAGATAATCGCATCCCCCTCGTATTTGTCTATCGTTCCTTTCAGTTCGAGGATAATATCGCTCATCCCGGTAAGGTAGGCATTCAGGAGTTTCACCAGGTCGGTCGGATCGAGTTTTTCCGAGATGGTGGAGAAGCCTCTGACATCGGTAAAAATCGCGGTCAGCCGTTTCTTCTCCCCGCCCAGGTTGAGCTTTTCCGGATCGGTGATCAGCTCGCTGATGACATCGGTGGAAAGGTAATGGGAGAAGGCGTTTCTCAGGAAACTCTTTTCCTTCTCAAGGATCAGGAATTTGAAAATAGTTAAAACGATAAAGGTGAAAAAAACGCTTAAAGAGGGAGTCAAAAGGTTAAGGTAAATCCCGGTGTAGAGGAAAAAGCCCGCCCCGGCTAAGACCAGCAGAATAAGAAAACCTACCCCGACCAGAATTGAAGGCAGGGGATTCAATCCCCGGATAATTACGGTAATTACCAGCGATATGGCCAGAGCCAGGACGGCAGAGTACCACCAGGGCAGATCATCCAGGAAGAGTCCGGAGAGTATGGTGTTTGCCAGGGAAGCATGGGTGCCCACATTCATGTATTCCTTTACAAAGGGATTGACCCCGATATCGGTAGTGGAGGTTCCGGTCTGGCCGATAATGCAGAAAGACCCGGGCAGGTTTTCTTTAAGCACAGTCCTGGACTCGGCCAGGCTTCTGTAGATCTCCCTGGTAGCGGAAAATACCTCCGGCACCGTCTTCTCGATCTCCCGGTAAGCTGCCCTGGTCTCCTCGGTGACCTCATCCGAGGAAAGAATCGCTTCTATATCACCGAGAATATCCTTTTCAGCCTCGCCCTGAATAAATTTCCCCACCTCGGCAAAGAAAAGAGTCCTGGCTTCCCTGTAATCGGCCATGGAGGCGGGATCTCCTCCTTCCAGGACTTCTTTCTTAATGCTCTCGGCATACCGGTAAGGATCGAGCAGCCCGGAATCCCCTTTATAGTAGGAGAGGTAGCCGGAATCTTCCATGATCTTCAGATTATGAACCAGGTTGGCTTCCAGCCTCTGATGCAGAACGAGCTCATAGTAGGTCATGTGCCGGAAGCTGTCGATGAATGTCTTTTTCGGCCAGTTGATGAGGATTCTTTCATCCTCGGTAAGCGGGATGGTGATGTCCTTTACTTGCTTACCGGGAAGCTGAGCGTTTTTAAGTACTATCTTACCTTTCCCGACAATGACCTGCGGGTTCCCCAGCCAGTCAAGGAGCGGCGAAAAAGCGAGCTGGGGGAAATATTTATCTTCATGTTTCATGATCAGGGTGATTCTCCTTCTCACCCCACCCTCATCGACAACGACATTCGGAAACCCGGCCCCCCGGCCTCCCCGGATGATAGGCAGGATGGCAGGCCTGATGTCGGGCACGATAAAAGGAATTTCAGCCTGAACATCGATATTCTTAATGGATACTTTCTCATTGACATACGCTTTAAGCTCCCCGGAAGAGGTTTCCTCCTCGTCTAAAAGCATGGAGACCGTAAAATAAGCTTTCTCGAAGAGGCGAGCGGCCTGGCCCAGGTATTTATCGTTGTCCCGGGCGATGTCGGCCACCTTCTTAAGCAGAATATTTTTGGAGGCCTCGGTCAGCCCGGAAAGATCCTGCACGTATTCTTCCGCATCGCGCATAGAGATCGTCCCGGTCTTAAGCGCCAGGAATAGGTCGTTCACATTCCGGTCAATGGCCGAGAACTCCCCGGCGAACAGCTCGGGGATCTCTTCGGTGAGAACGCTGTTATTGACCCCGCGGGGGCTCTGCTCGGTGTATTCGATATCAAACACGGCGTACCCCGCCTCAAACTCCTTCATCAGGATCAGGCCGTCGGCCATGATGTCCCTGCTCCAGGGGAAAACGCCCACCCTGGCGATGGCCAGATCGTCAATATCGATAAGAAGGATGGACTCATCCTCGGGGACCGCGGGCTTAATATGAAGGAGAAGGTCATAGGTGCCGTTTTCAGCCACCTGGTAAAAATTAAATTGATTGAATGCGGCGAAGATGCCGGCGACGACGATAGGTATAAGAAAGGAGAATCCGATTTTTTTCTTCATAATTGCTCCTTTTTCACTGATAAACCTGATAGACTCAATATTTAGAAATATACTATATTAGTATATATAATATAAGGAGAAAAAGTATGGGGAAATGGCGGCTCTTATTTTTGCTTTTTTTTATTCTTATCTCTGCTGTTATGATCCTTTCCGCGCAGTCAAACCTTATAATTGACGATCTGCTGGGAGAAGAAAAAGCAACTTTCGGAAAAACTGCTTACCTGGCCCTGGCTGCCGCCGGCATCATCCCGGAAGAGGCCACCCTGGAAGATGCCATCTATGTTTTAGAGAAACAAGAATGGCGAATTGACCTGAAGGAGCCGGAAGACCCTATAACATTGGGAGAGTTTTCCTTTCTGCTCATGAAGGCCTTCAATATCCAGGGAGGCCTGATGTACAGCATTATTCCCGGCCCCCGCTACGCTTGCCGGGAGCTGGCCTATCTAAAGATTATCCCCGGAAACACGAGCCCTTACCGGGCCCCTTCCGGTGAGGAGGTGGTGCGAATCCTCGGCCGCCTTCTTGAATGGAAGGAGGAAAGACCATGAAAATGCCAATAGTATTCCTCCCTATCTTTCTTTGCCTGAGCCTGGGCGCCGTTCAATCCTTCGGCATCGACTTCGGCGGAATCATCGATGAAGCCACCACCCTCTCAAGCACCATCCCGGCCTACTTCTACCAAAAAGATAAGCTTTCGTTGTGGCTGGATGCCCCTTTCAGCGAACAGTTGAGTCTCTCGATCCAGGGCAGCTACACTTACGCCATCGACCGGCCTTATTTTTTCGATCTTGATTTCCTGAAGCTTGAAGGGAGGGGTATCTCCTTCTTCAATTTTAGTTTGGGCAGGTTCAGGGCTTCCGATTTCACCGGCTATATCCTGGATCATAATCTTGACGGGCTCCTACTGGGTTTGAACCTCCCTTTTGCCAATATATCTGTAACCTCAGGCTATACCGGACTTCTCTTTAAGCAGAGCTCGACTGTCTTGATTTCAAAGGCCGACTCGGGCGATGCGGCAAATGCAGATGCTATTCTGGCCCCGCCAAGATTGGCAGGAGTTGTGGACATTTATTTCCCGGAACCTTTCTTGAGGCAGAATATCAATCTCTCCTACCTGTTCCAGGTGGATTTAAGACCTGAGGACAATCTGACTAAAGCAGGTGAGACGGCTGCCTCTTCCATAGGCGGACGGCTCTATACCCATTACTTCGGGCTCGGCTTATCGGGACCGATCGTTCTGCCGCTTTACTATGACACCTTTTTCTATCTCGGAACCGGAAGCACCCTCTCCTATCTTCCCGATGCTTCCTCGGGCACTGGATCCTCCTATAAGTACGCGACGATTCTCTCCTACTTCTTCGGAGGCGGACTGCGACTCTATCTGGAAGAAGCCCTCTTTTCGCGGATTGAGCTGAAAAGCATCTTTTCCAGCGGAGACGCCGATTATAACAGTAGCTTCCTGGAAGGGAACACCTCCGGGCTCGCCAACATGTTTATCCCTGTATCGAGGCCCGAGCTGTCGCTTGTCTTTTCCCCGCAGTTGGGAAATATCTTCCTGGTGGAGTTGAGTTATTCCCTAAAGCCGCTGGCCGGGACCGGTTATTCCGCTTTGAAGAACCTACAGACCATGCTGAAGGCGGTAACCTTTTTCAGACCCACCACCGGGCTCATCTCGGAACCTGAAATCGATTCGGCTTCAAAGGCCCTCTACCTGGGCACGGAAATCGACGGCATCGTCAACTTCAGGCCATTTTCCGATCTTGGGATCGCTCTTTCTGTGGGTCTTTTTATTCCGAACACTCTGCCCGGCGGCGCCTTTCTACCATCAAAAACTCTTGAAGCACTGGCCAGGCTTGAGTTTTCTTTAAGCTTTTGAGCTATATTTGAGAGAAGGAGTAAATTATGAAAAAAATAATACTAATTCCGATACTTTTCTTGATTTTAATTGCTCCCTTATTCTCTCAGTTCCAGGCAGTCTTTAAAGAACTATCAGGAAAGGTTGAAGTCAAGGCCCCCTTGAAAGATTGGGAACCCGCCCAGGTAGACATGATCATCTCAAAGGGAACGATCATCTCTACAGGCTTTAGATCCACGGCCCGGCTGGAAATCGGTCCCTCAGACCTGTACGTTAAGCAGCTAACTCGCATGGAGCTTGAAGAGCTCACCATGATGAAGGGAACTGTGACCACGGGACTAAACCTGAGAGTCGGTAAAGTGGAAGCCCGGGTAAAAACAGTAGAGGGGCTTGAGCATAATTTCAAGCTGAGGAGTCCGATCTCTACGGCAGCGGTGCGGGGAACCAGGCTCGTGGATAATGGCTATACCCTGAAAGTCCTGGATGGCGATGTCCTCTTCTTCAACCGCCTGGGCCAAAAGAGAACGGTGTCGGCAGGCGAGGAGAGCGAAACCACCGGTTTTGATCTGCCCCTTTCAGGTGATGATGCAAGAATGGCCGGCTCAAGTATTAATCCACATCTCGGCGGCACGGGGGGACTGCCCGGGAAACCGCAAGCTAAAACCACCATTACTATAATTTTAAGCTGGCCATAAAAACTGTTTTTAGGAGAATAAATATGAAAACAATTTTCCATTTTGGCTTTTTTACGATTCTTATTATGACTCTTCTCGTTTTGACTTT
>CAZERV010000119.1:0-7647 GCA_964514815.1 uncultured Spirochaetaceae bacterium
AATTTATTTCACCGATTCCATCCGGCCGCCGTTTCCTTCGTTTACCATAATCCCGGAGCACGGGTGAGTCAAGCCGGGCCGGATACCGATGCATTTATATCATTAAAAATATACCCTTATCTATTGAACTTTTGAATTTATATAGTGTAGAGTCTCTATCACAAAGGAATCTGATATGCCCAAAAAATTAGTCAAGTTCATGGTAACCGCCTTTCGGGACGGTTTTCAATCCGTATACGGAGCCCGGGTCTTTACCAGGGATTTTCTGCCGGCCGTGGAGGCGGCCCGGGAGGCCGGAATCACTCACTTTGAAGCCGGGGGCGGAGCTCGCTTCCAGTCTCTCTACTTTTACTGCAATGAAGACGCCTTCGAAATGATGGATTCATTCCGGAAGGCTGCCGGACCGGAGGCCGACCTGCAGACCCTGGCCAGGGGTGTCAACGTGGTCGGCCTGGATTCTCAGCCCCGGGATATTATCAGGCTTCACGCCAGGCTCTTTAAAAAACACGGCATAACCACCGTCCGTAACTTCGATGCCCTGAATGATGTCAATAACCTGATCTACAGCGGGCAGTGCATCGAGGACGCCGGCTTGAAGCATGAAGTCGCTGTGACCATGATGGAGTTGCCGCCGGGGCAAGACAAAATTGAGGAGGTAACGTTATGATTGAACACAGGGAAAAGGTGCTGCAAGTCCTGTTAGATTCCAGCAAGGTCATCGACAACCCAACCCGTGAGAAAATGATTTATGATGCGGTGCAGCATAAAGATGCGATGCCGCTGTCCACCGGAACCCTGGCCGCCTGGACCCCGGTCGAATCGACCGGGAGAAGCCCCCAGGATACCTATATAGTCAGGCGTCCCGAAAGCGAAGCGAAAATAGACTGGACTTCCCCAAACTGCATCTCCATGGACCCGGAGACCTTCGAGATGATCTATGAGGATGCCCTGGCCGAGTTTTACAAAAAAAACCGCATCTACAATGTGGACCGGGTTGTAGGCGCAGAGTGCGCCTACGCCCTGCCGGTAAAGATAGTTACCGATAATGCCCTGAGCTCTTTATTTATCGATAATATGTTCCGACGAGTGCCTAAAGATATCGAAAAAAGCATTTTCTATAATACACCCATTAACCTGCTTGCTCTTCCTTATAACAAGCTGGCCGCGTCCAGGTACGCAGGGCGTCTGAGGAAGCTGCCGGACGGCCGCACCTCGACCATGGCCGTGGTCATGGATTTCGACAAGCGTATCGGAATTGTCTTCGGCTCGGCTTATATGGGTTCTATGAAGAAGCTCATTTTCACAGTGATGAATTATTATCTTCCTGAATACGGGATTCTTCCCCTCCATTGTTCGGCCAATGAAGGGCCGGGCGGGGATTGTGCCCTGCTCTTGGGTCTGTCCGGCACCGGAAAGACCACTCTCTCGGCCGATCCGGAGCGGGCTCTGATCGGGGATGACGAGCACGGCTGGGATAACCGGGGAATCGCCAATTTCGAGTACGGCTGCTATGCCAAGCTGATCGATCTCAATCCTAAAAAAGAACCGGAGATCTTCAGGGCGACCTTCCACCCGGACCATTATCTTAACCACGGCGCGCTGGTAGAGAATCTAATGGTCTACCATGACGGTTCATTCGATCTTAATGATTCCAGGTTCACCGAAAACTCCCGAGCCTCTTATCCGCTTCGCTACCTTTCCAACATTAAGGAATCCGCTCTTTCGGGACATCCTAAAACGATCCTCTTGCTGACTGCGGATGCTTACGGCGTCATGCCGCCCATTTCCAGGCTCAATCCGGAACAGGCCATGTTCCAGTTCATGATGGGCTATACTTCGAAACTGGCCGGAACCGAAACCGGGATCAATGAGCCCAAGGCTACCTTTTCCCGTTTTTTCGGAGCGCCTTTCATGCCCAGGCATCCTTCCGATTATACGGACCTCTTCGGGAAGAAGATGCTTGAGCATAAAGCGAATGTCTTTCTGGTCAACACCGGCTGGAGCGGCGGTCCCTATGGAGTGGGGAAGAGAATGGATATCAATTTAACCAGGGCGATGGTCCGTGCCGCCCTGGCGGGCAAGCTCGATATGGTGAAGTATGAGACCGATCCCTTATTCAAGGTATCTGTACCCGCTAGCTGCCCGGGAGTATCCGCCGGTATACTGCATCCGGTCGATACCTGGCAGGATAGGGAAGCCTTTCAGAATCAGGCCCAAAAGCTGGCCGCCCAGTTTAGAAAGCATTTTGAAAAAGAGTTCGCGGGCCGGGTAGACGATAAGATTAAGGATGCCTGTCCGGGCTATTAAATAGGAGAGTTTTCACGATGGCTGAAAAGGTGATAATGCCGAGACAGGGTCAATCGGTTGAAACCTGCCTGATCCTGGCATGGAAAAAGAAGGTGGGCGAGAAGGTAAGCGAGGGTGAGGTGCTTTGTGAGGTGGAAACCGATAAGGCCGCCTTTGAAGTGGAAGCCCCGGTCAGCGGAACCGTTTTGAATATTTTTTTCCAGGAGGGCGAGGATGTTGCCGTGTTGGCTCCAATTGCCCTTATCGGGGAGCCGGGGGAGAAGATAGCGGAGGCGCCGGAGGCTTCAACGCCGCCGGACCATAGTCTTGAAGCAGTCTCGGAAGCGGCCGGACCTGCCGGGCCTTCAAAAGCGGATAAAACGGGTCCTCAGAGGATATCTCCCCGGGCCAGGAACCTGGCTAAAGAAAAGGGGCTCGATATAACCGGGCTCAGCGGCACCGGACCGGGGGGAAGGATTCTTGAAAGGGATGTAAGGCTGGCTTTGGACGGCGGCCGGGGGCCGGCAGCAGTCGGGGGGCCGTCTTCTGTCGGAGTCACGGAAATCCCGGTCAAAGGGATCAGGAAGCTGATTGCAGAGCGCATGCGCGCCTCTCTTCAGAATGCGGCCCAGCTCACGATGAGCGCTCAAGCGGAAGCGGAGAGACTGCTCGCTTTTCGGGAGAGGCTTTCCTCCGTGGACAAGCTTTCCATTAATGACCTGGTGCTCTACGCGGTGGCCCGGACCCTGCCCGGGTTCAAGCATCTAAACGCTCATTTCCTGGGCGATAAAATCCTGGTCTTCGATCAGATTCATCTCGGCTTTGCCGTCGAAACCCCCAGGGGACTGATGGTCCCGGTTATCAGGAACGCCCACACCCTGACCCTGCGAGAGATAGGCGCGGAGAAAAGGCGGCTCGCCGAAGCCTGTCTTAAGGGCAAGATCAGCCCTGATGAGCTCACCGGCGGAACCTTTACCGTAACCAACCTGGGCGTCTTTAACATAGAGAGCTTTACCCCGCTGCTTAATCCACCGCAGGTGGCTGTTCTCGGTGTCTGTTCAGTTCAGCCCAGGCCGGTTCTAAGCCCGGTGGGCGGGAAAGTTAGATTTGTTCCCCACCTGGGGCTCTCTCTCACCATAGATCACCAGGCCGTGGACGGAACTCCGGCAGCCCGGTTCTTGAATCAACTGGCAAGGTCAATTGCGAATTTCGATCTCTTGCTTGTATAGGGGAAAAAAATGCCCAAGTCACTGCTTATAGACCCCCGGGAGGTAAGGAAACCCGGAAGGCTTGAGATTAAGAGCATCCCTCTTAACCTGTATATTCCCGATGTAAAAAAGGAATTGAAGAGATACGGAAAAGACAGGTTGATAAGAATCTACTATGACATGCTCTTGATCCGGGAATTTGAATCCATGCTCAACTCCATTAAGACTCAAGGGTCTTACCGGGGAATCGAGTACGATCACAAGGGGCCGGCCCATCTTTCGATCGGTCAGGAATCATCTTCCGTGGGCCAGTGCGTGCATCTCGGCTCGGAGGACCTGATTTTCGGCTCCCATCGCAGCCACGGCGAGATTATTGCCAAGTGCCTCTCCGCCGTTGAAAAATCAGGCGAGGAGGAGCTTCTGGAGATCATGAAGGGGTATATGGGCGGGAACTGCCTGAAGACGGTCGAAAAGGGTCACCAGGCGGGCTTGAAGGACCTGGCTGAGGATTTTGTTCTCTACGGAATCCTGGCCGAGATATTCGGCCGGGAGAACGGGTTCAACAAGGGCCTGGGCGGGTCGATGCATGCCTTCTTTGCGCCCTTCGGAAGCATGCCTAACAATGCCATAGTCGGCGGCTCCGGAGACATCTGCGTCGGCGCAGCCCTGTTCAAGAGGGTTAACAGGAAGCCGGGAATCGTGATCGGCAATATCGGCGATGCCTCCATGGGCTGCGGTCCGGTCTGGGAAGGGATCACCCTGGCCTCCATGGACCAGTACCGCAAGCTCTGGGCCAGGGAGATAGGCGGGGCGCCTCCCATTCTCTTTAACTTTTTCAACAACTTCTACGGCATGGGCGGCCAGACTGCCGGTGAAACCATGGGCTTCGGGATCCTGGCCCGGGTCGGAGCGGGGGTGAATCCGGAGAATATGCATGCCGAGAGGGTGGACGGCTACAATCCCCTGGCCGTGGCCGATGCTATTGAGCGGAAGAAGAAGATTCTACTGGAAGGGAAAGGGCCGGTCCTGCTCGATACCGTTACCTACCGCATCACGGGGCATTCGCCCTCCGATGCTTCCTCTTACCGTACCAAAGAAGAGATCTCTCTCTGGCAGGAGGCGGACTGTGTTGCAGACTACCGCAGCTACCTGCTCGCAGGCGGTGTCGTCGACGAGGACGAGACGGAAGCCCTCAAGGAGAAAGCGATTGAAAAAATCGGAAAGGCGGCCGGGCTGGCGGTCTCTTTGGAGGTCTCCCCCCGGGTGGACCCGGAGCTCATCGGTAAGGTGATGTTTTCCAACGGGTCGAAAGAGAAAATGGAAGACCGGGAGCCTGAGCTGCTTATTCCGAATGAAGAGAATCCCCGGGTCAAGGTCATAGCCCGGAAAGCACGCTTCGGCCTGGATGGGAACGGGAAACCCCTTGCCAAAATAAAAGTTTTTTCTCTCCGGGACGCCCTCTTCGAAGCCCTGCTGCACCGCTTCAGCATCGACCCGACCATGATCGCCTTTGGCGAGGAGAACCGCGACTGGGGCGGCGCCTTTGCCGTGTACCGCGGCCTCACCGAATCGCTGCCCTATCACCGGCTCTTTAACACCTCGATTTCGGAAGGGGCGATCGTCGGCGCTGCAGTCGGGTACGCCTTATGCGGGGGCCGGGTCGTGGCCGAGCTCATGTACTGCGATTTCATGGGCCGGGCCGGAGATGAGATCTTCAACCAGATGTCCAAGTGGCAGGCCATGTCCGGCGGCCTGCTCGATATGCCCCTCGTTTTGAGGGTCTCCGTGGGGAACAAGTACGGGGCCCAGCATTCCCAGGACTGGACCTCCATCGCCGCTCATATTCCGGGACTCAAGGTCATGTTCCCGGCCACTCCCTATGATGCCAGGGGCATGCTCAGCCTGGCCCTCCGGGGCACAGATCCGGTCGTCTTTTTCGAGAGCCAGCGCATCTACGATATCGGTGAGCTGTTCGCTTCCGGCGGCGTCCCGGTCGGATATTATGAGGTACCTGAGGGAGAGCCGGCTACCAGGCGCCGGGGGAATGACATAACGATCCTTACGATCGGCGCCGTCCTGTACAAGGCTCTTGAGGCGGCGGAGGTGCTTGAGGAGAAGTACGGCCTCTCCGCCGAGGTGATTGACGCCCGCTTCATCAATCCCCTCAACTACGAGCCGATCATAGAATCGGTGAGGAAGACCGGTAAGATCGTGCTCTCCTCTGATGCCTGCGAGCGGGGCTCCTTTCTCCACACCATCGCTTCCAACCTTTCCCAGCTTGCCTTCGATTACTTAGACGGCCCGGTGGCGGTGGTGGGCTCCCGCAACTGGATTACTCCCTCAGCAGAGATGGAAACGGACTTCTTCCCCCAGAAGGAATGGATCCTCGATACGATTCACGAACGCCTCTGCCCGCTTCCCGGGCACCGGGTCACCACGAATCAGGGCGGCAAAGAAATCCTCAGGCGCAACCTGGCCGGGATTTAAAACAAATTTTTATTAATTAGTTCTCTAAGAGGACCAAATTATGATAAAATAGTTCTCTGGGAGAACCGAAACCATGAATACCGGAGAAATCTTAGGAAGGCTGAAAATTATTCAAAACAGATTGAAAAGCCGACAGCCTGAAAAGTTGCGGCCCTTTTTTCGAGCGCTCAATCCGGATGACCGGGGTGTACTACTGGTGGGCGCTCGCGGTGTGGGAAAAACTACCTTTATGCTAAGCTGTTTGGATAAAGGTCATTACTTTTATTTTTCTGCAGATAATCCCCTTGCCGCTATGGTCCATCTGTATGATCTGATTGAGGCTATATTCATGGAGGGTTATGAAGCGGTTTTCATAGACGAAGTGCATTACGCTTCAGAGTGGTCAAAGCACTTGAAGGCGGCTTACGATTCTTTTCCTGACAGGATATTTTGGGCCAGTGATTCAAGCAGTATTGTTCTGCGGGAAGGTCTTGCGGACATTTCTCGCAGGTTCCGGGTAATACAGATTCCCCTTCTGTCTCTACGCGAGTATCTTTTGCTCAGTGAGAATATAGAGCTGCCCTGTATTGATCCTTATCATTATAATGAAAAAGATGTGTTCCTGGTTTCACGTAAGGTGAACGTTCTGCGATTTTTTAAAGACTATCTGGCGCACGGCTTCCGGCCCATTTTTTTGGAGGGGATAGACACCTACCTGGAAAAGGTGATGAATACCTTGGTCAAAGCGATGCAAGCGGATATTCCATTCCTGGTACCGCGGATTTCAGAAAATCATCTACGGCTCATGAATGCCGTGGTGGGATATATCGCTGTCTCAAGCGTTCCCACTGTTTCAGTTAATACACTTTGCGATGAATGGAATCTAAGCAAAGAAAAATTGTATCAGCTTTTATATGCCATGGAACGGGCTCATATCATTCGAATTATCCGCCGGAAAAACGATACACGGTTGCATTCCGTTGGGGCAAAGATACTGCTCTATGAACCGTCGATTTATGCTCATTTTTCAAATGATCCTGGCAATATGAGGGAGTCTTTTGTAGCTGGCTCTGCAATTGAAGCCGGCCGTAAGGTTTATGCATCAAAGAATGAAACAGAGTATGATTTTCTTATTGACGAGATGAAAGTTGAAGTAGGAGGCAGGAAAAAACAGCTAAAAAGTGCGGATTTTGTTATTCGGGATAATCTTGACCTTCCGGAAGGAAATACAATCCCGCTGTGGCTTCTGGGAATGGAGTATTAGCTAAAGCAGAACACTCTCTCTAAAGCTTCGATAAAAGCCGGCTCGTAACCCCGCTCAATCAGGGCGGCGGCCGCGTACCTGTGGCAGCCGTCGGCAATTCCGCCCACCGCTTCCGCAGCTTCCGGGATCAACTGCATGAAATTCGGGAAAGCGGGGATACCGCCTGTTTCTATTTTCTTTCTAAGAGTTGGGGGCATTCGGGCTGAGACCTTGGTGAGAGAGACCCCCAGGTCCCCGATTCCCGGCTGGTACTGCGGAAAGTGCTGAAAGCCGATTACATACTTATCCGACCCGGCAATCTCCCTTGATATTAAATGCTCCAGGAAGAGCCCCACGGCTTTGACGCCCATCGGGAAGAAGCGTTCCCCGATATCGGCCCATTGTGAGTTTCAATCCTTGTTTTATTGGAAGTATTTCTGAAAG
>CAZERV010000120.1:0-7549 GCA_964514815.1 uncultured Spirochaetaceae bacterium
CCGCTATGGGACAAATTGAATGCTGCCCAGAGTGCCGGCAGTAATTTCCCTTTTGATATACTGATGGACGGGATGAAACTGCATCATATAACCGATCTGTAAAATAACCTCATTTTTTTCGGCGGCAATAATCATCTGTTCACATTCATTAATTGTTAAAGCCATGGGCTTTTCACATAAAATATGTTTTCCATGCCTTGACGCTTCAATAGATAGAGAAGTTTCCTACGTCAGCACTGCGATGTTGCACTTAAGCTTTACATTTTGAGCCGCTTTGATTAGGGTATCTGAAAGTGGAATTTATCAGGGTTTTTACCGACGGCGGCTGTTCCGGCAATCCGGGTCCCGGCGGATGGGCGTTTATCATTCTTTACGACAACACCCGTTTCCAGGCTTCCGGCTCCGTTCCGGCCACCACGAATAATAGAATGGAACTGAGCGCGGTTATCTCGGCTCTAAAGGAAATTCACCGGCGCGCCGGGTGGAAAGCGGCCCGGATCGAGACCTACACAGATTCCAAGTATGTTCAACAGGGAATCAGTGTTTGGATAAAGAAATGGGTGAGGAACGGCTGGCTCAATGCGGGCAAAAAACCGGTTAAAAATCAGGACCTTTGGAAAGATCTTTTTGCTCTATCCCGGACCCTTGCCATCCATTGGAACTGGCTACAGGGACATGCGGGAAATGAGCTTAACGAAGAGTGCGACCGGTTGGTCGGAGAAGCGATAAAACGGGCCGGGAATCGAGTCTGAAAAAAAATCAGGAAAATTAAATCAGGAAAATAAATTCCCTCGTTGTTTGAAATAGGGGGGAATATGTTGTCGGTAATCTCAAGCCATGCTCCGGTAGGTATCGACGGGGTGGTGATACAGGTGGAGATAGATATACGCAGGGGGCTTCCGGGCGTGGATATGGTCGGTCTTCCGGATAATGCGGTCAAGGAAGCCAGGGAAAGGGTCAGGGTGGCGATCAGGAACAGCGGCTTTCGCTTTCCCTCGGACCGGATCCTGGTCAATCTGGCCCCGGCTGGGATCCGCAAGGAGGGGGCCTCCTACGACCTGCCTATTGCTCTGGGCGTTCTGGCTGCCTCCGGCCAGATTCCTATTCGCCCTGAAACACGCCCCATGGTCCTGGGAGAATTGAACCTGGCCGGCCGGGTCAGGCCAGTGCACGGCGTGCTTTCGGCGGTGGGCTCCGGGTGTCAGAATGGGACCACGCTCTTTCTGGTGCCGGAGGAAAATATCCGGGAAGCCAGGGCCTTGCAAAAGGGCACTGTATTCGGAATCTCCTCTTTGAGGCAGGCCGCTCAACTTCTAACCGATCTGGCCGGAGGAAAAGATCCTGAGCTCCTCCTGTCTGAAGGGGAGAAAGATTGGAACAAACCGGTCCGAACTCTGCCAACAGGTCATTACCAGGATTTCGGCGATTTTTCCGATATAAAGGGACACCGAAGTTTAAAAAGAGCCCTCGAAATAGCCGCTGCCGGCAGGCATCACATACTCCTTTTCGGGCCGCCCGGGTCAGGAAAAACTTTATCGGCCCGAAGATTGCCCACCATACTTCCGCCTCTCACCTGGAAAGAATCTTTAACCGTTACTCGCATCCATTCGATCGCCGGTATCCTGCCTCCGGATACCGGCCTGATCTCTCAACCCCCTTTCCGGATGCCTCATCATTCGGCCTCCAGTGAAGGAATTATCGGGGGCGGGAATATACCCAGGCCGGGTGAAGTATCCCTGGCTCATGAAGGAATACTCTTTCTGGATGAAGCCGCTGAGTTCAAGGCCTCCCTGCTCCAGGCTCTCAGGGAACCGGTAGAGGAGGGCAGGTTGACCATAGCCAGGGCCGGATTCACGGTCCAGTTTCCAGCCTCATTCCAGTTGGCATTGGCCGTCAATCCCTGCCCTTGCGGGAACCTCGGCAAAGCGAATGCGGTCTGTATCTGCAGTTCCACTGAAATTAATCGTTACTGGAAAAAACTGGGCGGTGCGCTTTTGGATCGCATAGACATAAGGATTCCGCTCAAGAATGTTTCCGCGGCTGAGATGCTGGGCAGAGAGGGAGAGCCCAGCGCCATCATTCGCGAGCGGGTCACCCGGGCTGTTGAGTTTCAGCAGGAAAGATATAGAGGATACCCATTCTCGAGAAATTCCCGTATTCCTCCCGGCTATTTCAGCAAGTTTTGTCCCCTGGATACCAGGTGCTCCGGAACGCTGGCCCGGGCGGTTGAGAAGCTTTCTCTCTCTTCCCGGGGCTACCATTCGATCGTGAAAATTGCCCGGACCATCGCGGACCTGGCTCGGTCAGAGACCATCAGGAAAGACCATATTATGGAAGCCCTCCAACATCGCCGGTATGGGGATGGAGATATTTTCTGGAATTATAACTAAAGCCTGCCGGGACATACGCTCCGTCGCGATCATAATTGACTCGAATTTACAATTTCCACTTGGATTTCCGGCGGCTTTTCAGGTATATTTCAAGCTGGAGGTTTGAAGAGTGAAATTATACAGCAGGTTTCAGGTTTTGCTATATTCCCTGGCCAGTGCGGCCGGCGTCTTAATTTTGGTCTACCTGGCCGGTTTTTTTAGCTTTCCCGGTAAAATGCATGAGCCTGATATTAAAGAGTTTAATCCGGAACAGGTCATCAGCGCGCTGCCGGTTCAGTATAATAATTTTCCTTCCAGTGATGAGCAGAACAACATTCAAATCTACGAAAGACTCAATGAGGCGGTCGTCAATATAACCTCGGTAGCCTTTGAATATAACTGGTTTTTAGAGCCGGTGCCCAGGGAGGGGACCGGTTCCGGCTCCATTATAGACCAGAAGGGCCATGTGCTGACGAATTATCACGTTATAAAGGACGCCAGTAAGCTCAGCATTACTCTGGCTGACGGATCGGAATACGAAGGCCGTGTCATTGGCGTTGATGCTGAGAACGATCTGGCGGTCATTAAGTTCGATCCAAAAGGGAAAGTGCTCACCACCATTTCTTTCGCCGCTTCTAACGACGTAAAGGTGGGCCAGAAAGTGCTGGCCATCGGCAATCCTTTCGCCCTGGAGAGGACCCTGACCACCGGGATCGTATCCGGCCTGGGCAGGCCGGTTAAGACTAAATCGGGCCTGATTATACGGGAAATGATTCAGACGGACGCCTCCATCAATCCGGGCAATTCCGGCGGCCCCCTGCTCAATTCCAGGGGAGAGATGATCGGGGTGAACACCATGATCTTTTCGCCTTCCGGAGGCTCCATCGGCATCGGTTTCACTGTGCCTATCTCAACAGCCAGGCGGGTGGTTCCCGATTTGATCCGCTACGGCAAGGTCCTGCGGGGCTGGATCGACATTACTCCGGTTCAGTTGTTTCCGGCCCTGGTCCGCTACGGCAGGCTTCCCGTCTCAAAGGGCATCCTCGTGTCCGAGGTTAAACCCGGCAGTCCGGCAGCCCGCGCGGGGCTGAAAGCCGGAGGTGAGGCCGTACGTTACGGCCGGTCTATCATTAATCTTGGCGGGGACATCATTATCGCAGTCGATCATGAGCCGGTTGACTCTCTCTATGACCTCCTGGGCGCCATGGAGGATAACAAGCCCGGGGAAATGGTGGAGGTCCAGATCATAAGGGGCAGGAAGGAAAAGACTCTATATGTCAAGCTTTCAAAGCGGCCGCAGAACTTTCAATGGTAAGCCCGGAGGGTAAGCCGGCAGATGAGGCAGTTCAAAGTCGTTTCCACGTTTTCTCCTTCCGGCGACCAGGGTAAGGCGATCGATATGCTCAGTAAGGGAGTTCTGGACGGATTGAGCTTTCAAACCTTGAAAGGAGTCACCGGGTCTGGGAAGACTTATACCATGGCCAAGATCATTGAGGCGGTCAATCTTCCCACCCTGGTGATTTCTCATAATAAGACCCTCGCCGCCCAGCTTTTCCGGGAGTTTAAGGAATTCTTCCCGAATAATGCGGCTGAGTATTTTGTTTCTTATTACGATTATTACCAGCCTGAAGCCTATGTGGCCGGCAAAGACCTCTACATCGAGAAGGATGCCTCAATTAACGAGGAGATCGACCGCCTGAGGTTATCGGCCACTGCGGCTTTACTTGAAAGACGCGATGTGATCGTGGTAGCCACAGTTTCCTGCATCTACGGCCTTGGTAATCCCCGCGATTATCGCGACATGCGCCTGGAGATCAACAAAGGAAGCGCGGTGGACCAGCATGAGCTCAGGCGGAGGCTGGTCTCTCTTCAGTACGAAAGAAACGATGCGGTCCTGGAGAGGTCCCATTTCAGGGTCAAGGGCGATGTGCTGGAAATCTTGCCCTCCTATACCACGGAAGGGGTGCGGATTGAATTCTTCGGTGATGAGATAGAAAGGATCAGGAAAATAAATCCCCTGACCGGCGAAACCCTGGAGGAGCTTGATTTTTGCTTGATTTACCCGGCCAAGCACTTTGTTACCCCGGTGGAGAAGCTTCGGGCCGCGCTTGGGAATATCAGGGAGGAGCTTGCGATAAGGCACGAAGAGTTCTTGAAAGCCGGGAAACACCTGGAAGCGGAGAGGCTCAAGACCAGGACCGAATACGATCTGGAAATGCTCGAAGAGATGGGCTACTGCCCCGGCATTGAGAATTACTCCCGCCACATAAGCGGAAGAAAAGAAGGGGAAAGACCGGCGGTCCTGCTGGACTTTTTCCCGGAAAAATTTCTCCTCTTTATCGATGAATCCCATGTCACCATCCCCCAGATCCGGGGAATGTATGAGGGGGACAGGTCCCGGAAGCTCTCCCTGGTGCGCTATGGCTTCAGGCTTCCTTCCGCTTTAGATAACCGGCCCCTCTATTTTGCCGAGTTTGAGAGCCTGCTGAACCGGGCGATCTTTGTCTCGGCCACGCCGAAGGAGGAGGAACTTGATAAATCGGAACAGCTTGTGGAGCAGATTATTCGTCCCACCGGCCTGCTCGATCCGGAGGTTGAGGTCAGGTCCTCGGATGGGCAGATCGATGACCTCTTCGGGGAAATCAAGGAGCGGATTAAGCAAAATGAAAGAACCCTGGTCACTACCCTGACCAAGAGAATGGCGGAAGACCTGGCCGAATATTTTGCCGAACTGGGTTTAAAAGTCCGCTATCTTCACTCCGAGATAGAGACCTTTGAGAGAGTGGAGATTCTCAAAAACCTGCGGGCCGGGGAGTTCGATGTGCTGGTGGGGATTAATCTGCTGAGGGAAGGCCTGGACCTTCCAGAGGTTTCCCTGATTGCCATTTTAGATGCGGATAAGATCGGCTTTCTTCGCTCGGCTACCTCGTTGATCCAGACCATAGGGAGGGCTTCCCGAAACGTCAACGGCAAGGTGATCATGTATGCGGATAGAGTGTCCGAGGCCATGGCCACGGCTATCAGAGAGACGGAAATGCGCAGAAAGACTCAGGCCGAATACAACCGTGAGCACGGAATAACGCCTAAGTCTATCTCAAAAGCGGTCCAGGATCTGTTAGTCCGAACGAAAGAGGAAAAACGGCACCTGGAAAGGTTCGATCTGGATCTTATCGAGAAGCGCTATAACATTCTGGACCCCAGGCAGAGGAAAGCGCTGATCAGGGAGCTGGAAAGAGAAATGCTGGAGCTGGCCAAGAACCTGGAATTCGAGCGGGCTGCGGTAATCCGGGATGAGATAACGCGCCTGAAAGAGAGCTAAATGGGTATAAAATAATAAACTTTACAGCCACTTTTACGGCCGCCTTTGTCATTTATCTTCTTATGGCAAGTTTTATAAATCGGCAGGAGATTATACTTGCCGTCCCGGCAGCGCTGAATTCGATCTTACCCTTGTGAATCTGAATATAGAAGCCAAAGCCGATCTGGCTAATTTCAAAGCCGATCTCAGCATCAGCTATAAAGTACCTGTGGTCAAAATAGATTATCTGTTTGAAACCATGGAAATGGAGCCTGCGGATGTATATATGTCTTTAGAGATTGCCGCCTTAGCAAACAAAACTTTGGATGATGTCATAATAGTGTATGATGCTAATCGTGATAAAGGTTGGGGATTTATTGCAAAGAAATGGGGATAAAACCGGGTTCAGAAGAATTCAAGGCTTTAAAGACCAATGCCGCTGAGAAACTTAATAGAGCGAAAGGAAAGGGAAAAGTAAAAAGTAATTTGATCTACGCTGTCAGGCTAGTAAATCAACAGAATCATTTATAATCCGACTTGATGCAAATAGTCAAGAGTCGTACGCAGAATCGAGAGATGATATCAAACGAACAGTGATGAACGGTGATGAAGCCCCACAAGAGTAATGAAACCTTACCGGCATGGCACCGTCTGCATGTTTATTTCGCCTGAAATCTTGAAAGTAGCGCTTTGGGCGTTGTTTGTGATAATCTAGATGTAGAGTTAGCCCTTGTGAGGAGAATTAAGGAAAAGAAAGTAGGCAGTCAGTTCAAAGTTGATGGGTCGAGACCCGGCGGAGGTCTGCCAATCTTTACAAGGTGTCGAAGAATCTTCTTTACCTCCTCAGGTTCGGTAGTAACGGTGAGTATTTTCATGGGCGAGCCGCCCTTCGGGCACCTTCGGTACCCTAGCGGGCATCTACGACCTTCGGCTTGCCCCGACTGCGTGAGGAGTACAATCCGATTGCTCGATAAAGAGCTTGATGACACGCCTGCGGAAGCATTCGGTCATTTGTGAGAGATTACTGAAAGGGATGTAGACAAAGTTGCCGCTCTGATCAAAGCTGGCGTGCATGGAGGCACAAATACCGGCGAGCGCATGCTTCTTAGTCCAGCGAGGCGTAGCCGAGTCGGAGATGCGCGAAAGCCGGCCGCCTTCTAAGAAGAGTCCATGGAAATGTGAGTTCCAGCGCAAAAATTCGACAAACGACTGGAACTAGAATTCATACTGCACCTCGTTTAAACGGTTCATAATTTGGTTATAAAAATGTTTTGTCGTTCTCCCTGTTTCATATTCACTCGTTAATTTTTCTTTTAGATTTTCGGGATTTAATTCACATATATAACACTTTCTTCCTTTTTGAAAATGCGCCATTAATATTTTATTCTTAACCCATAAATATACCGTATTATAGGATACACCAAGTTTCTTCGCTATCTCATTAATCGTGTATTTTTTCTGTTCATGAAATCGATCATAGAAGCTTTTTAAACCATATGTTCGACGAATGTTTCCAACGGTTGTATTTCTGAATACCTTACCACGGGGAGATTGGTATCCTTCTGCATTGAGAACATCCGCAACACCACTATCGTGGTAGGTATTTAACAATTTATCAATCCTATCAATTATTTCACTGCTTGTGGTAAATAATTCCGGTGCTGGTTTCGGTGCGGGTACCTGCAAGGTTTTTGTTGCTCCTCCTTTAAACCGTACCTGCACCAAAATGCTCCTATCCGTTGCTTTTGTCACGGTGACATCTTCTATGAGGTATCTCACAATCCTTTTCTTGTCCTGGTGTGATGTTTTGTGATTGTTCCATAATCCAGGAAAGTCGGTGGCCAAGGCAATGATCTCTTTCTTTTCTTTTTCACCTATTAAG
>CAZERV010000121.1:0-1384 GCA_964514815.1 uncultured Spirochaetaceae bacterium
AGCTAACAAAAGCAGGGCAGATTTTAGCGAATCCTCTCATTGAGAATGGCGGCCGCCTTTGCCAGGTTGGCCAGCTTTTTTTGAGCGGATTTGCGGGAAAGCTGAAGCATCCCGCAATCGGGAGAGAGGATTAACTGTTCGGGGCCCAGGTACTGCAAAGCCTCCTTTCCTCTCTCCACAAGTTCTAAAACCTGTTCCACCCTGTTGCTGCCCACATTGATAACCCCCAGCATGATCTTCTTCTTCCCGATAGCCGGCAGGATGGAGAGATCCAGCTGGCCTTGAGCTCCTTCAATAGAGACTACATCCAGGGAAGACTCACTCAACCACTCGAGCATATCTCCATACCGTTCCTGGCTGGCTTTATAAGCCAGGCCCATTTTTTCGCTGGCTTTATCCGGATACCCCCGGCAGATGTGGACAAAAAAGGTTGCCTGCTGTTCATACCCGCGAAAGCAGGCCTGAAGAGCCTCAAGGCCCCATTCTTTGGCCGGCTGAGGTTCCCGCAGCAATACCGGATCGTCGAACTGTATGGCCCGGCATCCGGCGGTGATCAGGCTCTCCACCTCGTTTCTGATCGCTTCCGCATAGTCCCGGGCCATTTTCTCCCGGTTATTCCGGTAGTATTCACTAACCAGGGTGTCTATCACCGTGATTGGACCTGGTAAAGAGATCTTGGGGATTCCCCAGGCATATTTAAGGGTAAATAGAAAATCCTCCACCAGGATCGGACCCTTGTAGCCGATTTTTTCCACTACGACAGGTAATTTCCGGAGGTATCTTCCTGCCCGCATTGATTTTGCCTTAAGGTTTTCAAAGTCAATCCCTTCAAGCCCTCTCAGTACATTCATTATATAGTGGTCCCGCCGTTCCTCACCGTCCGAGATGAAGTCGATTCCCGCCCTGCTCTGATCTCTGATGGCCGTCAGGCAGGCCCGGTCCAGGCGCTTGGTAAACCGCTCAGGTCCGATTCGCTTTTCCAGATCATAAAAGCTCATGCCCACAGAGTCTAAAAGACTCCGGCCGCTTCCCTGGAATAAATATTTCGGCTTGGGATAGCTTCCTACAACCGCGGTCATTATGCGGTTCTGTTCAATCTTACCTTCTTTCCTTTTACTCATCCGGTTATCCCTGGTTATCGGTTAACCTTTTTGCGCTGAAAACGCAAGATTTTAAAGGATGCCTGTTACACACTTGAATAAACGCCTCTCGATAAACTTTTGATCTTTCCCTTATCTTTTAGCCTCTGAACCGTATTGTAGATTTTTCTTTCGTCAAAACCTGTTTTCTGTTTAAGCGCAGCGATATCGACACCCTTCCTGCTTCGTTTGATAATATTCCCCACAACGATGATTGCAGCAGTCTTTTTCGTCGATCCCTGGGC
>CAZERV010000121.1:1484-7117 GCA_964514815.1 uncultured Spirochaetaceae bacterium
GCCTCCAGATCAATACCGAATACATCCGACAGGTTTGAATCATCCATGACGCGCCCACTCTTCTTCCCGGCTTTTGTAAGCAATTCCCGGGCCTTATCCGTTACCACCTGGGATACCAGGTCATTGATTTCAACTCCCCTGAGCTTGAAAAACAGGCTCGGGTCTTCATCAAACCTGGCGCCGATGCCGTAGAGTGTAGCAGCCACATGCTTGCACATAGAGGCCCAATCCGGGCAACTGCATGAGAAGGTAATCTCCTTAGGAGCCGGGAATAGCCCCTTCCCTTTTGCCGTGAATATCTCGCCAAGGGCCTTGGGGAATTTTCCTTTTAACAACTCCGGCAAAGATTCCAGTTTCCCCTTACAGGTACGGGTTATCTCCTTCCATAGAGTCCGGGATATCCTTTTTATATCCACGGCTACTGAATAGGGTTTTGAAGCCGTCCCCTGGACCAGAGATTTCACCACCCCGGGACTCACTTGCAGGTCCAGTACGCATCCGTTCCGAACATAACTCCGCCCGCGTCCGATCCTGTTCGCATAATCTGCGTAGCGCTCCAGGTTCAGGTTCCAGGACTTGCCCCACCAGGTCCTGGCTATGGTATATCCCTGAATAAAAACCGGCCGTATGTGCGGATTTTTTTTCTTAAGCTGATTTAACTTTCTGGTAGCTTTCGCCTTCTTTTCCGCTACAGTCACATAAGGCGCATATCCCCAGTAACTCATCATTACCTCGCATAGGTTAAAGCGTCAGTCTAAAAAGATCCATCAATTCATCGTTATTCATTTCAGTTATCCAGGCTTCACCCGTAGTGGCAACAACATCCCGGAACAATCTGGATTTTTCTTCAAGCATTCCGTCTATTTTTTCTTCAATCGTCCCTTTTGTGATGAATTTATGCACCACAACATTCTTTTTCTGTCCGATTCTAAAGGCACGATCGGTGGCCTGGTTTTCAACGGCAGGATTCCACCAGCGATCAAAATGGATGACATGATTCGCCCGGGTTAAATTCAGACCCACTCCGCCTGCTTTCAGGGAAAGAACCATGAATGGAACATACTCTTCACTTTGAAATTGTTCGATAATACTTTTTCTTTTGCGCACCGGCACGCCCCCGTGCAAGATCAATCCCTTCCGGTTGAATATGGATTCCAGGTAGCTGCAGAGCGGCGCCGTAATTTCTCTGAACTGGGTGAATACCAGCGCTCTTTCCCGTTTCTCATAGATTATCTCGCATATTTCACGAAGCCGGGCAAACTTGCCGCTGTCCTTTTCTTCATATTCACCGCTGCCGAGGTATTGATCCGGATGATTGCACAGTTGCTTGAATTTCATCAGTGAGGACAGAACCAGTCCCTTCCTTTGAATTCCTTCTGATCGGGCGATCGTTTTTTTTACTTCCTCGATAATGTTTTGATAGAGAATAACTTGTTTGCTGCTCAAGACCGCATACGTTTTCATCTCCACCTTTTCCGGGAGATCCGTTATGACCGATTTGTCGGTTTTCAAACGCCTCAATATGTACGGCATAACCAGCTTTCTCAAGCGTGAATATCCTTCGGGATTATTCTTGAGGCTTTTTGAGAATTTAGCAAACTCATTTTTGTTGCCAAGCAGTCCGGGGTTGAGGAAATCAAACAGAGACCAGAGGTCGCCGAGCCTGTTTTCAATAGGCGTTCCGGTCAATACGATCCTGTTCAAAGCTTGAAACTTCTTGATCGCCCTTGTTTGCTTTGTGCCCGGATTTTTTATGGCCTGGGCTTCGTCCAGAATAACGTACTTCCATGAATAAGACTGGAGCCATTCGTACCTTTGGGCCAAAGAGTAGGTAGTGATAACCAGGTCCAGAGCATCCAGCTCGTTTTTCGTTAAAACAACTCTTTCGCTCTGCATAGCCGGATGAGCGACAAAAAAATTGAGATTCGGGTAGAACCTTTCTATTTCATTGACCCAGTTGGAAATGAGGGATGCGGGTATCACCAGCAGGCTGGCATTCTTAGACTCGCCGGTTTTAATGGCACTCAAAAAAGCGAGCAACTCGATTGTTTTTCCAAGGCCCATATCATCGGCCAAACAGGCGCCAAAGCGGAGGGAATGCAGGAAGTACAGCCAGTTCAGCCCTTTTTGCTGATATCCCCTGAGGCGGGCCCTAAAACCATCGCCGGCTTTCGCCTCGGGCGTTCGTTCCGGATTGCACAGTTTTTCAACAATGGATTCGAGCCACTTGCCTCTAGTAACAGTTGCCTCCACTTCTCCTACTTCTTCGCCCAGTACTCGTTCGGGTTCCATCTCCATGCGCAGGGCGTCTCTTATACTGACACCGCTTTGGTCGACCATCTCTTTCACTCTTTCATACGCATCGAGGGTAGCTCTTAGCTTTTCCGGGTCTACCGCCACCCATTTGTTCTTAATAAAGGCCAGCCCCTCCGACTCTTCTAAGAGCCGCCTGGCCTCCGCCGCCGAGATCATGGTATTTCCGAGCAGCAACTGCGCATCAAAGCTCAAGATTGCATCCAGACCGACAAACGAGGGCTGCGCATCCCCGAAATTGAAGTTCAGCCTGATGCTGCTTGAGTTGCCTTTCCACCAATTGGGGATGCGGCACAGAATCCCGGACTCTTCGTATATCGGAATTTCTTTTAAAAACAGGAACGCTTCCCCCGCAGACCAGGCAAGGGGATGAAACAGTTCGCCGCTCTCGAGAAGCTCAGATATCAGTGCGCTGCGCTCTGCGGAAACATGAACCGTTGCCAGGAGCTCCAACAACCTGTTGCTGTCGTTTCCGTACTCCTGCAAGGCATGTTTTAAAGGAAGATGTTTGGACTGTCCCTGCTTATTCAACCGCGTCGAATAAGTTGCCAGAAATGCAAACGGCCGGTCGCCGTTCCGGTTTTCAACCAGATGGAAAAAGACGCGGCCGACCAGGTGCACATCCGGGCTGTATCTCCTGATAAACTCTTCAACACTCCCCGTGTATGCCTTGACTTCCCTTGAAAACTCCCGGTTCAAGGCGAGCCAGTTATTGTCGAGCACGCTTGAGCTAAGGTATTCAGAGCCTGTCATCATTGGAGCGTTACCCAGTATCTGAAGAAGCTCATCTTCCGGGATGGTGATTTCAGCTCTATGGCGAAGAGTCTCCAAATCGGGTGTTTGGCTCAATTTCCGGGCGAACAAACCGGCAAAATCACGCCAGTAGGAAAGTGACGGGGAAAGACCGACTTTTTTATCGCAAAAACCGAGGAATAAAAGCCAGGAATCCCGGTCTGAAATAAAACGTTTGTATATTTCTTCCTGCAGCAGTGTTCCACTTTTCGTTGCCGCTTCTTCGGTATCGCTCCATTCGAGTTGTAAAGAGCCGGCGGGCATGATAATAGCATTAAGATCCTGATTCATGATTCCGTTCAAAAAACAATACATTAAAAAAACACACAAAGTCAATCTACCGGCATCAAGCCGGATACTTACAACTCGTGCGTCAGCACTGCATCAAGCCTTTCTCAACTCGGAATCGCACCCTCATCTTGACAATGCCTTTCCGGTTGGTATTTAATAGGTTACGTTTCCGCAAAAAACTGTTTATAAAACGATCTCTTAGAGGGAGGATGTTTCGTTCGTGGTAAAACCTGCACGAGGAGACCTGGCTTAATGGAGGTTTCCGACATTTTTCACGGCATGTGTTCCAGGGATCTCAGCAATGCCGATATAAAGGCCATTTGCAAGTATCGGGGCTTCTCCGAAAAAGAAGCTTCATCCCGCGCTCTTTTTGAAAACTTCTTTCTATCAGACAGGGGTGTGGAGAAAGCCATTGCCTCTTTGGGCGATGCAGAAGCACGGCTTCTTCATCTGCTGAAGCTTTTGGGAGAACCGGTGGATATAACCTTTTTCGAACGTATCTACAAGAACGCAAAATCCACCGGATGGTACCTCACCTTTACCCAGGAGTACCAGGAAGTGTTCAAACAGGTAAAATCCTCTCTGGTCCGCAAAGGGATCCTCCTAATGGCGGAAGATGAATCAACCAGGATCTACCAGACAGCAAAGCTGGAGAGGTGGCGCTTCGCCTTTCCCCGGGAGTTCGAGCGTTTTCTGCCCCCTTTGTTTCGATCTGTTAAAACATTTAAAGAAAACGAAGATTATAATAATGATATTCTCCGGCAGGTGATTATCGGGATTGCAAAAGGCGGCAAAGGCTCTCCCCTGTGCCCGAACAGCAAATATACTCTGATCCTTTCAGGGGGTGAATTGAAGATCGGAGAGCGGGAGTTCAGGATCAAATACTTGAGGCAATGGCAGCGCGCCTGTTGGAAAGCCTCTCTGTCCAAATCCAAAGGGGCCAAAAGTCCGACCAAAGAGAGCTACGTATCGCCAATAAAGGCGGTGACCTATGCGCTTTCCCAGTTGAAGCCGGATGAATGGGCTACTCCGGATCAACTGTCAGGGCTGCTGAAGGTTTTTTGCGGAGAAAAGCATCCTTCGCCCCGGGTTATTTGTGAAAAAGGCCGGCAGTGGGGCTGCCTGGCAAAGCAGGAAGCGAACGGGAAGCACTACCGCCTGCCGCTCCGCAAATATGAGGAGGAAGCTGCATCCACTGACCCGGGGAGCTATTTACAGGTCGAAAAAAACCGATCCGGGGTCATTGTTGATTTACAGGCTGTTCCCTACGACAGTCTGGAGTTGATTTCCCGGGTTGGGAATCTGAAGGTTGAGAAGGGCTTGCTGACTTTTTCACCGAACATCATCAAGCTCGGCAGCGTCCCGGAGCAGACGCGGTCTCATGAGCTGATACGATGGCTTGGGAAACACTCTTCAGCGTTCAGACTCTCTTTAGAAAAGGTAGAACAACGCCACGGCAAATATATTGTCCATAGCAACCTTATGATAGCTAAAATCAAGGACCTGAGCCTCAAGGTGAGCATCCAAAAATTGCTCTCCAAGCCCGGGAAAATCGCAGTCTTACCGGAAGACTACATTGCCTTTCCAAAAGAGCTGCTGCCGGCCGTGGAAAAGCTGGTGGATAAATCCGGATATGTAATTAAAAGAATAGAATCCAAGAATAAAGCGCGGGATGAATAAATGAAATCAGCAAAGGACCCGTTAACGCCTGTCGATGTCTCCAAAAAAGATATTGTGAGCAACCGCCGCGAGTTGCGCCGGGATCTGCATGTTTTTGTTAGATACATAGAAGATCAGCAGGTGAAGCGGGCTCACCGGAACAATGCCTTGATTAAGGCCGATTCGAAACGCCTGGCAAAACTGATGACTGATCCGGGAGCAGAAGAAGAAATCAATCAAAAGGGATATTCAATTTGGGTAAATCTTATCGACAGGATGGCTTTGAAGCTGGGCTTTGTCGCCTACGATACAGAGGGAAGCTACGCCGGATACAGCAGCCGCGAGCCCTCCTATCCCGAGAACTACATTGAGTTCCGGGAAAAGAAATACCGGAGCTTCCTCAAGCTGTCTTTAAAGGACCAGGAGCAGCTTCTCCTGGACAGCATGGTGAATACCTACAGCTACGACAACAATGAGTTTTTCGAGTGGGCAAAATTAGGCAGATTGGACCCCTTCGACACCCGGGGTTGCGCCACCGCCATTGTGCCGACCCTGGATTTTGCCGGGATTCGGAGATT
>CAZERV010000122.1:0-6999 GCA_964514815.1 uncultured Spirochaetaceae bacterium
AGATTGGCCTGCCCGGCCCTCACCTTCTCGACCCGGACCCCCAGGCCGCGCATTATCTCCAGGCCGTAGTTGAGGGCAAAGACTATTCCTTCCTGGGCGGCCCTGATCAAATGGGCCTGCCGGTGGACGTTGAAGTTTAAACCGTGAAGTGATGCCCCGGTATTCCTGTTTTCCAGGGTCCTTTCCACCCCGTTCCCGAAGGGAAGGATACAGAGGCCCTTTGAGCCCACGGGAGCATCCTTTGCCAGGGCATTCATCTCTTCGTAGGAGAGTGAAGAATTTCCCACCGTGAAGATCCGGTTCTTCAACCAGCTGTTTAAAATGCCCGTTCCATTTACACAGAGAAGAATCCCATAACGCGGATTTTCGGTGCTATGGTTGACATGAACAAAAGTATTTACCCTGGACTGGGGATCGTAGGCGGTTTCCTTGCCGACCCCGTACACCACTCCGGAGGTTCCGGCCGTGGCAGCGATCTCTCCCGGATTAAGCACATTCAGGGAAAGGGCATTGTTAGGCTGGTCGCCCGCCCGGTAGGAAAGCTTAACTCCCGGTCGTAGTCCCAGCTCGCCCGCCGCTTCCGCCCTTAATTTTCCCTGGACAGAAAAGCTCGGCACCAGATCGGGAATAAAACCCGGCGGGATTTTGTAATAGTCGAGCAGAAAGCGGGCTATTCTGTTCTCCTGGAAATCCCACATAATGCCTTCCGATAGCCCGGAAGGAGTAGTGGTGATCTCCCCGGTCAGGCGCATGGCAATATAATCACCCGGCAGCATGATTTTATGAATCCGGGAAAAGGTCTCCGGCTCATTTTCCCTGACCCAGGCCAGTTTTGAAGCGGTAAAGTTACCCGGCGAATTGAGAAGGTGCTTCAGACAAAAGGTTTCCCCCAGGTCGGAAAAAGCCTTCCGGCCGATTTCCATGGCCCGGCTGTCGCACCAGATGATGGCGGGCCTGAGCGCCTTATGGTTTCCACCGATACAGACCAGGCCGTGCATCTGGTAAGAGAGGCCCAGGGCTTCCACCTCTTCCAGGTCGACTCCCGCCTTGCCTTTAATCTCCAGGGTCGCTTCCTTGAGATGCCGCCACCACAATTCCGGATCTTGTTCGGCCCAGCCGGGTTTGACGGCCAAAATCTCGAGCTCCTTTTCCGGTGAGACCGCCTGGGCAATGAGCTCCCCGGTTTTTATATTCAAAAGAGAAGCTTTTATGGATGAGCTGCCGACGTCATAACCCAAAAGGTACATATTCTTCCTTTCAGTTTAACCGGTTTGCGCCGACTTTCCTACCTCAAATATCCCCTGCCTACACGTGCATACGTTCAATATCCAGCGGATTTTTACTCGACTACCGGTTCATCCAGGCGGGTGATTACGATTGCACCGGATTCTTCCAGCGTGCGAATCACATTGATGATCCTCTGCTGAGCAGCTTCCACTATTATCAAGGAGCACGATATCCTCGAACACGAACATTCTCATTTTTATTTCTTCGGCCAGTGCCTGGTTGCTCTTTTCCAGGGACTCAATCACGTGCTTTTCAACACTGCGACTGGAAATATTGAGTATTCCAGCTACCGCCTCAACACTACCGGAGGCAGTATATTCGCCGGCACTCGCACATTTGATCCTGGCTTCGATCACCTCTTCTACCTTTGTTATAACAGCAGGAGCAACCCTGTCCATGGAGGCGATGCGCTCCACTACCTCGGTTTGAGCTTCTTCGGGAAGCCCTGACAGGAGATTGGCGGACAGCTCCGTCTCCAGGTAAGAGAGGATCATGGCGATGGTCTGGGGATGTTCCAACTCGATGAAGGTGTAGAGTAAATCAATGTCGCCGGCGCCGATGAAACCGAAGGGCGTGCTCAGGGGTGCAGCGCTTGATCGATCTGCCGGGCTTTTCTGCGCTTCAAAGTAGAGTTGATCGGCCAGCTCATCCTGCCTGTTGCCGATCGATTCGATGGCCGAGCTCAGCGACTGAAGACCGTCCCGGACCTCTGCCCGCAGCTTATTAATCGGCCCTTCGAGCAGCTTGGTCAGCTCCTCTTCTTTGCCGGGTTCGGGAGAGCCTACAAGATATTGAAAGCTTTCCTGAGGCCGTTCGTCCGGCTCTACGGAAAACTCATAGCTCGTCCCCTGATTTGCTCCCTGCTGTTTCAGCCTTAACACAGGGCTGTCGCCGGCAAGCAAGAAGGCCTGGTCGATATGGGGAAGTTTAACGAGGGAGTTTCTCTCCAGATGGGCCAGGTCCTTTAAAGAGAGGGGTTCCGCCTCGAAGAACAGCTCCGCCTCGACCTTCAGATCGCCAATCCAGAGCGGAGTAGACCGTTCTTCTTTGCTGCGCCTCAACATCGAATACCAGTACTGGGCCGAGAGCTTGGGTATGAGCGGCTCGATGGTCAGGTAGGGGATGCAGAGGTTGATCATCCCCTTTCCCTCACCAACTTTCACTTCTAAAGTCACCAGGACGACCATCTCCGTAGGCGGAACGATCTGGGCGAACATCGGATTGGTTTCGATTCCTCCCAGTGCGGGCTTGAGGTCGATCACCGTGCTCCAGGATTCCTGCAGGTTGCCCAAAATCCGAACGATGATCCCCTCCATGATGGATTGCTCGATGTCGGATAAATCCCTGGAGAATTTGCCCCAATTGCCCTGTCCACCGAAGAGGCGGTCGATGACCGCGAAGGTAATCGCCGGGTCTATCTCGAGGATGGCTGAACCTCTTAGAGGCTGCATGTCGATAATGGCCAGGGTGGTCGGATTGGGGATAGAATCGATGAACTCCTGGAAGGTCATCTGGTCAACCAGGGTGACATGTGCCTGCGTGAACATACGTAGGGTAGCTGAGAGCATGGTCGTCATCAAGCGCGCGAAAGTTTCGTGCATGATCGATATCGTTCGGATTTGGTCCTTGGAGAACTTGTCCGGGCGCTTGAAATCATATACAATCACCTCTCCCCAGGCGATCTGTTCGCCCGAAGCTACCAGGGCCACCGGCTCGCCGGCCAGGCTGTTCAAGGCAATGATCGTACCTTCGCCGATACGGGAGAGCTCTTCCAGCCTGATTTCCTTTTCACCGAGGACAACCTGAAGCGGCACCTTTACGGCACCGATCTGGTCTCTTTTACGCGTTCGGTTCATACCTCTTCCCCCTTTTCTCTTAATTCCAAAATCCTGAAATAAAAATCGCCCCTCTTCCTGACAATCTTGCCCCGGGCGATAACATGCGATCCGACCTCGAGCTCGCAGATCTCTTCCTGCTTCGGGACCGGTCCGTAGCTCTGTTTCTCCCTGATGCTGAGCAGATCCTGAGGGCTCAGCAAGGTCCTTTGAACGATGACCCTGCCGGCCAACTTGACTCGCTCAGCAATTGGAGAGCGATCCAAAAACGCATTCATGGAGTCATCCATCGCCTGCCTCCTGCTGATTTAACTACTAAAAATAAGTATAGCTTTAGGAAAGTGGGAAATCTAACACTATATTGAAGAGAATGACACTATTTTTACATTTTACTGAAATTTCTGTACTCCCGAGGCGACATATTCAAAATCTTACGGAAGTAGCGGTTGAAGAAGGAGACATTGTTGTAGCCCACGGAGAAGGCGATATCGATGATCGACATATCTGACCGTTTGAGCAGGGTACAGGCTTTCTGAACGCGGATACGATTGATGAACTCAAACAGGGGTGTTCCCGTCTTTTCTCGAAACGTTCTAGATAGATAACCAGGAGTTAATCCACAGAGACCGGCCAAAATGGGAAGTGAAGACTCATCGGCATAGTGGGTTTTTATGTACGCTCTGATCTCACCTATGCCCAGGCTCCCCTCTGCGAGGTCTGCGGATACTATATGGGGCTGAGAGCGCTGGAGGATGAGAAACAGCTCCTTGATTTTGAGACGAAGCATGGCCTGGAAGTTCGCTCGATTTTCCCGGTACTCGCGATCGATTTGAGAAAGAACGGTTTGGATTCCGCCGGCCGTTTCCGGCGCCGGCCTGTAACAGCGGATTCGATTCCCCCTACCCCATGCGGCTGGATCATTGCAATCGATGAAATCGGGATGCTCGAGGAAGTGCTCGTGAAACACGAGCTGGTACATCTTGCTGAACGAGGCGATGTTCAGCTCGCTCTGAATCCCTGGAGGGATGAAAAACAAGCTCCGCTCTTTGTAGACTGTTTTCACCTCAGTACAACAATCTGTCTAACACTATTTTTACCTGGTCCGGCTAATTTCTAAATCTGCTTCATTAAAGGCTTGTACCATGCCTCAATTTATCCAGCTCAACGACTAGATCCTGTGCCAGCGCTTTTTCCAAAGCCTTCCCCGTCTTCCGCAGGTATTCCCAGTCCAAATCTTTCCCCCGGAGATACACCAAACGTGATATATCATCCATATCTCTTTGACGCCCTGCACAAAGCTTTAAAAGGATCAGATCTTCTGATGTAGTTACAGGAACAGAATGCCCCTCAAGCTCGATATCTGTAGCCCGCTTAATCAATTGCTTTTCAAACCCCGAGAGCCCAAGCGACAAATCCACCGTAACTTTTGCCTCATCATGAATTAAAGGAAGAATAAAAGAACTTTCGATCACTTCGGAAACTTCTGGAAACAAAGGAGAAAAGGGAGTTTGATTTAACTCATCTTTCAGAGCAACTGCCTGTTTGACGTCCATATCAACGACAATATCAACATCCCCCGTTGCGCGAGGTTCCCCACGCCAGGAAACTGCCAGGCCGCCTATTACTGCAAAACGAATTTTCCTTTTCTTGAGCACTTCAATGATGTCAATCAAGGCCTTAAAAACCGGGCCGTCCATTTTCCATTTCATCCAATCGCTTGAACGCCTTCACCATCTTCTTTCGTATCGCGAGTTTTTCCTGCCGGTGTATCTGAACGATACGCTCTTTGATTTCACTTGACATCATCCTGCCGAAGGTTAGGGACCAAAGATCCTGAAAGATCTGGAACGACTCTGAAGGAGACAGGTCTCTGGCCGGCCGCAGATATCTCCTGCGCAGTTTTTCGTAGAGTTGCCAGTTTTGTTTTGGTGCATCAAGAATCATCAATCGAATGGTAGCATATTTCTTCTTTGATGGAAATTAATTTAGCCGGTTTGCGCCCACTTTTCTACCTCAAATATCCACTGCCGGGGCAATTTACCCATTTTCAGCCGGCTTGCCTTTTAGCCATAATCATAATACCCTGGGACAAAGCTAAAGCTATATATGAAAAGGGAAGAATTCGATATAATCGCGGCCGGCCATCTCTGCCTTGATATGTTTCCCCGTTTTGCCGGCCGAAAAGCAGGCGGTGAGATCACGGAAATATTTCGACCCGGGACCCTGATCCAGATGGAGGGGATGACCTTTTCAACCGGCGGATCGGTTTCCAATGTCGGGATCGCCATGAAGATCTTCGGCTGCCGGGTCGCTTTTATCGCTAAGATCGGCGATGACCGGATAGGCAGGATCATCATCGATATCCTTGAAAAAAGCGGCAGCGCTGAAGGAATCAAGATCTCCCCTGGTGAAGAAAGCTCCTATACCGTGGTCCTGGCCCCGCCAGGCATCGACCGGATTTTTCTGCACTGCCCCGGAGCGAACGACACATTTTCCTTAAAAAGCATAGATATCGCGCTGGTTGAAAACACGAGACTCTTTCATCTTGGCTATCCGACCCTGATGCGCTCGCTGTTCAGCAATAACGGTAAGGAGCTCACCGCTGTCCTGAAAAAAGTCAAAGAGACCGGGGCCACTACTTCTCTCGATATCTCCCTGCCAGATCCCGATTCTGAAGCCGGCCGTTCAGACTGGCGGACTATTTATCGGAAAGCCCTTCCCTATGTGGATATTTTCTTCCCCAGCATCGAGGAGGCCTTCTTCACCCTCTATCCGGAAGAATATCTCAGGCGAAAAGAGGGATGCGGCGGGAAAGAATTGATCGATCATATAGCGCCGGAAGAATTTTCCAGCGCGGCGGATGAATATCTCAAATCAGGCTGCAAGATGATCGCGCTCAAGGCCGGGCATAAAGGCTGGTATTTCAAATCCGCGGCGAAGCTTAAAGGGCTGGGCAAAGCGGCCCCCCGGGAAATTGAATCCTGGCGCGGCAGGGAGCTCTGGTGTCCTGCCTATTATATCGAAAACATAGCCAGCGCGACCGGCTCCGGTGACTCATCGATCGCCGCCTTTCTTACTGCCCTGCTTCGGGGGCACTCCCTGGAGGAAAGCCTGAAGCTCGCCAACTGCGCCGGTTTTCAAAATCTAAAGAAAATGGACGCGCTTTCCGGATTGACTTCCTGGCCGGAGATGAAGCGGGCGGTTCCTGTCCTGAAGGTCCGTGACAACCGGTTCCTGTCGGGAACCTCCTGGCGCTGGAACGAACCTTTAAGTCTCTGGGAAAAGTGACCTACTCACGCCTCCAGGCGGCGAAAACAGACAAAGCGGCGGAAGCCGCAAAGAGCAGCGAGCCGAGATGGGGTAAATGGTAAATCCTTATCTTGCTTACCCTGGTGATCCCGATGATAGGCGGGGTAAAAGGCTTCACCGTAAAGCGGAGGGGCGCAGTCGGGTCCAGATTGTGGCCCTGCAGGTACAGCCGGTATTGAGCCCAACCGAGCAGGGTCAATCCGATTACGATCAATAAAATGCTCGCTATCTTCTTCCAGCCCGGGCCTAAAAATGCAGAGATGATTAACAGGACCGAGAGGGCGATGAGAATGATTACCAGGATCTTAAAATCAAACTCCGGCACTTTGGGATGAACGTCGATCCCGATATACCTGCCCATGACTTCCCAATCTCTGAAGTCCCCCTTCAAAGAGTGGACATAGAGAAACATCTTGGGGCTCCTGTCCGGGTACTGGGGCGAGGTAAAGATGATCCACAGGTAGGGGAACAGCAAAGATAAAAGCAACAATCCGCCCGAAACCAGGAAGGCGATTTTTTTGAAACTCATTCTTGATATCCTTATTTATTCAGCGCTTCATCCAACCGT
>CAZERV010000123.1:0-6883 GCA_964514815.1 uncultured Spirochaetaceae bacterium
TCGAACTGCCGACCTAGTGGTTAACAGCCACCCGCTCTACCAGCTGAGCTACAGGGGAATATCTAACATAAGATAATTAAAAATAAAGACAATTGTCAATACCTGCCTGGTGGGGCGGATTGGAGATGGAACAGATGGGTAGTTTGAAGGACCGATACGGAGTTTCCGCCCAGGCAGCTCTCCCGGGAAAGACGATTTCCAGGCAGCCTTTTTCAGTAGGGCAGATCGGGCGTGTTAACTGCGCATTCCGGTGAAAGTTGGAGAACTGGCCTAACGGGTAAATATCTGGTAAAATATTAGAAAAGGCTAGCGACATGTTCCAAGCACGTCTGCAGCACAAACTACACAGATCAAGCATAATCTCAGAGGTCGAGCCTTGAAGTGGGGATTGGTTTTAGCAGGGGGTGGCGCCAGGGGATTCGCTCACGTGGGAGCGCTGAAGATGCTGGAATCTTGGGATCTTCGGCCCGATGTTATCGTCGGCACCTCAATGGGAGCGATTATCGGCGGCCTCTATGCCAGCGGCAAAAGGGCTTTGGAGTCCCTTCGCAAGCTCACTAAAAACAAAGAATTTCACCAGACCAGGATTCCCTTTGCCTGCAATGCCGTCGACCTTCTTACCGGCCGGGAAGTGGTCCTTGATGAAGGAAATGTGGCCGAGGCAATCAGGGCTTCCATGTCGCTGCCGGGTATTTTCGAACCGGTGCGCTGGAAAGATATGCTCCTGGTGTATGGAGGCGTATTGAATAATGCACCCGTTTGGATTGCCAAAAAAATGGGGACCAGAAAAATCCTCTGCATCAAGGTAGGAAGATTTGAGCCTGTCCGGGAGAAAGATTTGGCCAACGGTATTTCTATCTTCTGGCGCTCCCATGCCATTACCAGCCATGCCTTGCAGTCCGGCAAGAAAAAGGAACGAAAGGTTCTGGAAGTCTACGCCTATGACGGTAACGAGGTACTGGACTTTGAGCGGAAAAAAGAGCTCATTGCACTTGGAGAAAATGAAATCCTGAAGAAAAGGGAGGAGATTCTGAGGCGTTTCGGTAAACGAAAACTATTTTGGCTTTAAATACCCCCTTTTAAGTGTTCCTTTCGTTTTGGACGTACGATAAAGAAGGTGAGGGTAACCAGACCGGCAAAGGAGATATAAGCTGCTATAAAAACCCAGGAAGGAAAGTCATAGAAGATAACCGCCCTTACCAGCCGGGCCATAAAAGAAATTTCTCTTTCCACCCTCTGCCCGGCAAGCCCTCGCAGAGAATACTCCCAGCCGGTCAAGGGGCAGAGCATTCCTATGATCGCCTCCAGGGCCACTGCTGCTATGGAGCATAAATGAATTATTCGAAAAGGCAGGCGGCGCACCCAGAGCCAGCCGAGTATCCCGCCCAGGATAATTAAAATTTCACCCCCGATAACAAAGACGACATAGCAGAAGTGAAAAATGACAACCAGATCGGCTAAAAACGTGTACATCAAGCTTCTCCGGACGAATCCCGGGCAGCGGTCAGATCGACCGCTTCCTGGTTCTGCCTGTGGCGCCGGACGCTGAGCATGAAAATATCGAGCTTGTTTACCATATTGGGCGGAAGGAGGTTGCCGTCCACTTCTACAGAGATCGTGGGGTAGCGGCGCTCCCTGGCCCAGGGAGTAAACAGGCCCTCAATAACGCGGCCGATCAGGCAGGCGAAAGGAGAGATATTGACCACTCCCGAGTAGCCGTCCTTCATCGCCGCCGCCGCCACTCCGCTGGAAACGGCGATCTCTGAGTTCAATTCGTGGCTCAAGAAGTGTTTTTCCGTATTCGCCATGATCTTTTTCATGCCGTGGGGGGCGTTGGGAATGAGGCGGCACGTCTTCAAAGCCTTCTTCACTTTTCTCTCGACCAGGAGCTTATAAGCCTTTTCGATTTTCAAATAAAGGAGCTTACGGAGTAAAGGCGAAAAAGGCTTTTCATACCAGGAAACCAGCCTGAGACGCTTTTTAAGATCATATTCCCGTATAAAGTCCAGGTAATAAATCCATTCGGTAACGCCGGATACCTTGGCTATGATTCCATTGTCACTGAAGAGACTGAGAAGCTCATGCACGGCAAAATCGTCCCGCCGGACATATATTTCTCCCACAATGAATACCTTGGGGCATTTGCTTAATTTTCTCTTTAAAGGCAGGCCGGAAATGTCCCGGGCGATCTCTTTAAGAGTCGGCACGACCCCGGTAATATCTTTTTCGGCAACGCCGATCAAGCGGCGCCACAGCTCACCGTACCGCCGATGGGCGATCCCGGGATCTGCCGCGCAGGCGAGCAGGGTGGTTTCCAGGTCTTTCATGTAGTCTGCCACTACCAGGGCCCACCACATGTGTTTTGAAAAATCGGGTCCCAGCTCGTTGTAGGAATTGTCGGCGCTGAGCGTCAGGACGATTACATTCTCCAACCTCAGGTCCTTGAACAGGTTCTCATAAAAAACAAAGTACTGACCGGTCCGGCAGGGTCCGGTGGTCTTGGGAACAAAGACAATATAAATCTGATCTTTTTTATTTTTTTCTGAAGACAGATATTTAAGTACACTGCCCAGAATCAGGTGTGAGGGTAGGCATTCTTTTCCGGAAGTGTGATTCCTGGCTATTTGCAGGGTGGGGATGTCCGCCACCGGCAGAGCCTCAGCTTCAAAGCCGACCGAACGGACCACCGCGGCCATCAATTCGGTAGCCAGGCTGCCCATGTTGGAAAGCAGAAGCTTGACTCTCGGATTGTGGCGGACCTGTATCTTTTCACCAGTGTTGATATTTCTCAGATGAATCTCTTCTTTACCGTTATTGACGAAACGAAGGCCGTTGTCATACTTTTCTTCCCCAAGCTCCCGGAACTTTAACTTATAGCCCTCGATAATATCGAGAAACGCTTCCACCCGAGTGTCCACGCCGGCGTCTGCCGTATGGGAGTCGAGTTCGAGGATAAGGAACGGTTTGGTTCCCATTATCCACTTCATGTAATGCAGCATGAAGGAATCCGGGGCGCAGGAAAAATTGGTTATATAGGTAACATAGATATTGTTCTCATGTTTTAAAAAGGAAGCTGATTTCATATCCATCTGCCCGATATACCAGTACATATTGGGGAAAATGACCTGGTCCTCAAAGGGAAGGATGTCGAAGGGAATGACCGAATAGCCCCGGGAGGTAAATTTTTTAGGAATTCCCATATTGGCATCCCGGGTAAAGGCATTATATGGCCTGCCCAGAATGGCGATAACCGGGCGATTAGCCTCTCTGGCCTCGGCCAGGGCTCTTCTTCCCAGCTCTTTTGCCCTGGCAAGATAGTCCTGCTGTTTTTCAAAGGCCAAATCGAAGGCCGTCCTGATCTCATTTTTCGGGATACCCAGCCGCACGCCCATGTTTAGAAAGGACTCCAGGGCTTTTTCCTTTCCGAATTTGAAACTCACTACCGGGTTTAAAAGCCTTTCTTTTTCTATTTCGGGAAAAGCTTTTTGAATGTAGTAGGGTAAACTCTGGATGAGAGGGCAGAAGGTCGCATGGACCGTCCGTTCATAACTCGGCATATCCCGCATGTGAGGGACAAAAATATAGTCCGCTCCCTGGTTGATAATATCCTGAACTGCGCCGTGAGCGATCTCCACCGGAAAGCAGTAGGTGCTCTCGGTCCTCGAGACGCCGGCGTGGCATATCTCACCAGACAGAAAGGTCCTGATTCCCAGCGTGTGAAAAAACCAGGAGTAGAATGGATAAAGGGTATACACGGAAAAACATTTCGGAATTCCGATGACGGGCTCCCGTCTTTTTAGAAAAGTGCCCGGATCAGGAGCGCATTCCTTAAACATAAGTTCCCGGCGTTTTTCTACATAGTCGGTTATTCGATTTTCATCGAGGCGCTTCTTTTTTCTGAGGTTCGCGTATTTGTTGCACCTGCCGCCGAACATAGTACGGCGGCCGCTTACGTTCAAGACCCGAATGGGGCAGTAGTTCTCGCAGGAGCGGCATTTGAACTCCTTTTCGTAGACGATTTCGGTCTCGATCAGGGTATCGAGATCGTAGAATGATCTGGTAAGTATTCCTTCGCCCAGCTTCTGCCTGGCCAGGATTCCCACCCCGAAGCAGCCCATTAATTCCGGGTGGGGGGGCACCAGAATCTTTTTGTTTAAAAGCAGGGCAAAGGCCTGAGTGACCGCCCTGTTTTTTGCCACTCCGCCCTGAAGAACGATGGTGCTGCCGATGGTGCGGTTGCCTACAACCCTGTTCAGGTAGTTTGAGACAATGGAGGTGACGATTCCTGCGGTGATATCTTCCCGGTATGCTCCCTGTTGGATCGCTTTACGGATGTCCGAATTGATGAAGGCCGAGCAGTGTTCCCCGAATTTCAGCGGTTGTTCCGCCTGGAGCGCGATCCCTCCGATTTCTTCCGCCTTGAGGATGTTCAAATCTCCCTGGGCGGATTCTTCCAGGAAGGATCCGGTTCCGGCCGAGCAGGCCTCGTTCATGGCGTAATCGATTGGCACTTTGTTCTTCAGAAAAACGTATTTCGCATCCTGCCCGCCGATTTCAAAAATCGTATCGATGTTCTCGTTATAGAAAGTGGTCCCCCTGGTATGGGCGATGATCTCGTTATATACGGCAGGGGTTTTAAGAAAAACGCCCAGAATTTCCCGGGAAGAACCGGTGACGGCGGCCAGAGGAATGCTGATGGGCCGCTTTCCGATATCAGCCTGGACCTGTTTTTTGATTTCAATAAGGCATTTCTTTAAAGCCCTGACCGGGTCTCCGTAGGTTCTCCCGTAATAGGAGGCTGTGATTCGGTCCGTTTTCAGGTCGATGAGGCAGGCCTTAGTCGTGGTGGAGCCTCCGTCCACTCCGAGAATATATTCCCGGTCAGCCTGGACCCTGCCGGCCTTAGAAGGCAGGTAAGAGACCATATCGCCCGCCTTCTTCAGGCTTTTAAATCGCTCGAAACGAACCATATTCAACTTCATCAATGTCTCGATGGCCGGAAGAGGACTTCCCGATTTCTGAGCGAGCAGGGCGGCCCCGTAAGCCTCGAAATAAGCCGCCTCGGGCGGGACGAGAAATTCAATTTCAGGCTTTTTTTCCCGGATAAAGCGGATTATGTGCCTGTTTTGAGTAACACCTCCGGCCAGCAGGACTCTTCCCTGCTTGATTTTAGCCCGTTTTAAAAAATCTATCACCTTGGTGGCCATGACTTCGCTTAAGGAGAGGGCGATGTCTTCCCTGGTGGCTTCTCCCTTGTTTAAACGGTGGGTGCAATCGCTCTTCATGAAAACGGAGCAGCGGGAAGAGAGAGGCAGTACCCTGCATGTATCCGGAATGGAATTGACCCGTTCAAGGCTCATGTCCATTCTGGTGAGCTGCTGTTTGAAGAACTCCCCGGTACCGGAGGCGCATTTGCTTCCGGAAAAGTTGGCAATGATACGTTCGTGCTCGTCAATCGTATAAACGACCAGGTCTTCACCGCCCATGGAAACCACCGCGTTGACCTTCTTTTCCGTATGCTTCACCGCCTCTTCGATGCATAACGGCTCTATTACATTGTTAAGGTTGAAGAGAAATCTTCCTTCTGTGCCGGTGATCAGGGTAAGGCAATTTCCGGCTTCCGCGGCCAGGGAGCCTATGATCTTTTCCGCCGTAGTAAAATTTCCCTCGTGGGCGGTGACCTGGCTCCGGATAATCTTCATATCTTTTAAAAGAACGACTTTAATGCTTGAAGAGCCGATATTAATTCCGAGAGTCTGCATTAGTTGTCTCCTGTAATCAGGCAATCAATGTTTTAAGAGTAAAGTATCTCAGGATTGCTCGATCTCCTTTTCAATAAGGGGTAGGGCGCCGGCGGCGTTCATCCGGATAAAAATATCGGTTGTGCCGTAGGTAAAGTTCGATGGACTTGGGTTCACTTCGATGATCTTGGCGCCGTTCGCTGCTGCTTCCTGTGGCACGGCTGCGGCCGGATATATTTCGCCGGTCGAGCCGACTACGATCATGACATCCGTTTCCCGGACTATTTGCTGCGATTTTATGACTGTCCCGGGCGATATTCCCTCTCCAAAAAAGATGAAATCGGGTTTAAGGAGCCCCCCGCATTCACATTTGGGTACAGGCTCTTCCAGAATCCGGGCGTCTGCCTGGTATATTTTCCCGCATGAAGAACAGATGAGGCGGCGTGAGTTGCCGTGATATTCGACAATCTCACTGCTTCCGGCCAGGTAGTGGAGGTTGTCGATATTCTGGGTTATGAGCATTTTGAGCATTCCCCGCTGCTCCAGGCGGGCCATGACATAGTGGGCATCATTGGGTTTTGCCGAAGCGAAGGATTCGTAGAATATCTCCTTTAGAATTGGCCAAACCTTCTCCGGGTGCTTGTAGAAGTAGCCCAGCTCAAACATTCTTGGGTCGTATTTGCTCCACAGCCCGTTCTCACCGCGGAAGGGCGGGATGCCGCTTTCTGTTGAGATGCCGGCGCCGGTGAAGGCTGTAAGGTAGCGGGCGCTCTTAATGCGGCGGGTTGCCTCTTTGATGTTGTTCTGGATTTCCTGGGTTACAGGACTGGCTTCCATGATAATGCTTATACTTTAGCTAATGCTTAGGTCGTGTCAAGGTAAAAGAAGGGTCAGTCCTGTATAGGGTGACTGAATGGATTAAGAGATATTTTTTACCGGTTATTTTAATTTTTAAGCAAATCCAGTATCTTTGAAGGTTTTTTTATATTGACCGCAGATAATAAATTATTTCCAGGAAAATGACATTGTGGCGTTCATATGATGAATAGATAAGAAAAGACCGGTGGGAATATATTATTGAAGATCGATAGCGGTTAATAGGTTCGCAATTTTCTTACTTTTTAGCTTTGTATTACCCCAGC
>CAZERV010000124.1:0-6774 GCA_964514815.1 uncultured Spirochaetaceae bacterium
AAAATATTATGGCTTAAACAAAATGAGCCTGATAATTATAGAGATATGGAAGTATTCCTGCTTCCCAAGGATTATCTTAGATTCCGTATGGGTGGTGGGGTGTTGGCTACAGATTACACCGATGCTTCAGCAACCTTGCTTATGGATATCAGGAAGGAAATCTGGTCAGTTGAAATTCAGCAGGCATTTGGATTGAAACCGGATTTTTTCCCGGAGATACGGAAATCAACAGCTATAATTGATGTGCTGAATAAAGAGATGGCCGGAAAGATGGGCCTCGCTCCTGGCATTCCTTTAGTCACCGGTGCCGGCGATCAGGTCGCTGCTTCTCTAGGAATCGGTCTTCTTGATTCATCTGAAATCTTCCTTTCCTGCAGTACAGCGGGACAAATTCTAAAGCCTATAAACACTCCTTTAATTGCTAAGGATGGAAAACTGAATCTATTGTGTCATATACCTGACGGTATGTGGCACCACATGGCCGCTATTCAGAATGCTGGAAACGTCTTAGAGTGGGTATTAAGATTGACAAAACGATCATTTTCGCAGCTGGAGGAAGTGGTAAAAACGATACCCCCGGGATCAGAAGGATTAGTTTTTCTGCCTTATCTCACAGGAGAAAGAACTCCGGTTATGAATGGAGCAGCCAGAGGAAGCTGGATGTCGCTGAGCTTACAGCACGACGATCGCCATTTGATAAGATCGGTGCTGGAAGGAGTGGCCTGTTCATTACATCATGCTTTAAGCTGTTTAGAGGAAGTATCCGGAGAATCGGAACGAATATTCTTTATTGGTGGAGCGACAAAGAGTGAAGAATGGTCTCAAATTATCGCCGATGTTACTGGAAAGTCTCTCCACAGATTTGTGTATTACGAGGGTTCAGCCTATGGCGCGGCCTTAATTGGCGCTCTCGGAGTCGAAGATATAACAATTGAACAGATCCCATCATTACGACCACCTGTTAAAGATATTGTTCATCCTGTAAAGGAAAGAAATGAGTTATATAGTGAGCTCTTTAATCGCTATAAAATCCTTATTGGTCTGGAAAGCGATTTTCGCAGCAGTATCGACTGTCCGGAATAAACTAGCTGAATTTTAACATTAGAACTTAGGTTGCGGATGTAATTCGTAGATGCCCTGGGTGCTGCGATGGGAGAATCGAAAAAGCAAGGTGTTATGTTCCAAATGAATTTTAGGACGTTTTTCTTTGAATGAAAGTGGGTCATAAACAAAGTCGACTTTTACATCACTAATAATTGAAGAAATAAATGATGTGGATTCTTTTATCGCAGAGAATTCGGAAGACCATTTTGTTTTTAAAACAAAGGAAAGTGCGGTAAATTGAGGATAATCCCAGAATATCGCCTTCAGATAATTCATGATTTAACGTAGTCTGAAATGACACTGAAATGGTGGTGAAAACCCGGATATCAGCCGTGTCCCCCCTTAAGCAAAGGAGGCCACTCCGACTGTACCCGCTCGATTCCTTTGTGAATGCAGCTTCAACATAGCAAAGATTTTCGGATGCGTTACGATTCTTATAAACGAACGTGTTAACGTCCGGAAGGATCACTCTAAACCATCCATCTTATCCGGCAGAGAGAAAGTGCTGTTTTAACCTCGGGTTTGAAAGAGTTAGGCAGAAAGGCAGCCACATTTTCTAAAGCCTTTCTGACAGTCGAACCACTACAATTCCTCACAAAGTGATCACGACGATCTCGGTCAGAGGCGATGGGCCTGCCCGATAATCTCTTCTACCGTAGAGCAGCCCTGCGCTTCGAGATAGCCCCGTATCCCTTCGATTACTTCCTTCATCACCAGGGGATTGACAAAGTTGGCTGTTCCGACAGCTACCGCACTTGCCCCGGCCAGAAGAAACTCCACGGCGTCCTGCCAGCAGGCAATTCCTCCCATCCCGATAATTGGAATTTCGACCTGCCGGTAGGTTTGAAAGACAGCGTAGACCGCCAGGGGACGGATAGCCGGACCGGAAAGCCCGCCGGTAATGTTGCCCAGGGCCGGCCTGCGGGTCTTCACATCGATGGCCATTCCGGGAAAGGTATTGACCAGGGAAAGGGCCGACGCGCCCGCCTCCCGAGCGGCCCGCCCCATCCGGCTGATCTCCTTCACAGCCGGGGAGAGCTTGGCAATCACCGGCAAACCCGGACCGGCAACTGCCTCGCAGACCACTCGCAGCACTCGGCTCAACGATTTCTCCTCAGTAGCCCAGGGGATCCCATCACTCAAGTTGGGACAGGAAAGATCCAGCTCCAACAGTTCTGCCATTCCGCTTTGGGCAATGGCCTGGGCCAGAAATCGCCATTCCTCCAGCGAGTGTCCGGCGATACTGACGATGACCGGCGGCCCCAGACTACGCATAAAGGGCAGCGTGTTTTCCAGAAAAGCTTCCAGGCCCTCCGAGGGGATACCGATGGCATTCAGCATTCCGGCCGGTGTTTCCCAGATCCGGGGAGGCGGGTTTCCCGGGCGGGGGTCGCGGAATATTGTCTTGTTGATTACAGCCCCCAGGTCAGAAGGAGAGAAGAAACCCTCGTGCCGACTTCTGTTGCCAGGCTCATAGGTGCCCGAGGCGGGGAGCACCGGATTTTTTAACCGTACACTGGCGATCGAAACGCTTAAATCGATCATTCCAACACCACCCGATCAACCGGGAAAAAGGGTCCATCGGTACAGACAAGGTAGTAACCGGGGCCCTCCGCTTTCTGAACTGCACAGCCGTGACAGTCGCCCATACCGCAAGCCATCAGGCCCTCCAGGAACACAAACCCCTGCACTGTCCTGTTCGCGTCCAACCTTTTCACATAGCGGGCAAAACGCCTGGAGCCGCAGCTGCAGACCCGGGCGATACTGCGCTGGGCAAGGAGGCGGTCGAGCAGGTCGGTAGCATTGCCCTGATAGCCGGCGCTGCCATCGTCGGTCGCCACTTCCAGGCGGGTAGACACCGGTTCCAGGTATTCTCTGCAAATCAAACGGTCGGCGTTAGCCGCTGAGAGGAAGGTAAAGACCTCTATCCCCCGCCGGTATGCCTCCCGAGCCAGAAAGACCACCGCGGCGGCCCCTGCACCACGAGCCAGAAGCGCCAGGCTGGAAACGGAGAAGTCGGTGATCCCCCGCCCCAGAGGACCTGTAACCTGAAAACTGTCGCCACGTTTCAGGTCTCCAAGAAATCTCGTGCCCCGGCCAACGATTTTGAAGACCAGACGCAGGGTATGGCCTCCAGGATCGGCCTGGACGATGTCGAAAGGACGCGGTAGCAGGGGGTCGAGACCCGGCCAGCCGCGGACCATGACAAATTGACCGGGCAAGGCTTCCTCAGGAATCGTATCCACACCGATGAAGAGATCCAGGTAATCTTTGGGTTCCCGAACAATGTCGATGACCCGAGCAGTGCGATGGAAGGGTGCCATGGGCGTTGATCCTGCCGGTAACACAACTTGCTTTTGAAAAAAGGAAAGCGGTCGGCCCACCGGCCTTCCGCTTTCCGATACTGTTTGTGACCGCGCTAGCGCATGGGATAGTTCGGCGGAGAGGTCGCCGCTTCCTTTGGGAAAACGGTCTGGATCTCACCGCTCTGAATCTGGAAGGTGACCGTGGCGCCGGCCATGTTCTGTCCGGTCTCATCCCAGCGGGTGGGGCCCCAGAAGGTACTCTCCGAGTAGGACTGTAACGCCGAACGGACCGCATCGGTGTCAAGGGTACCCGCTTTTTCAATCGCCAACTGCAGCAGCAGGCCGCCCTGGCTGGCAGCCGCTGCCTGGTATGCGGGAGGTTCATCGCCGCCGAATTTACCCTTGTATTTTTCAGCCCAGTTGGATGCGCTGCCGAAGAGGTGGTCCTCATACTTCATCAGGGGCATCCACCACGAAACACCGAAGATGTTATCCGCATCTTCACCCAGATTTTCCCGGAAGTCTTTCAATTCGGGACCGGTCGTGAACCCGATTGCCTTCAGGGCTACCTTCTGCTCATTGAGCTGGCGCACAGTGAGGATGGCTTCCTCCAGATAACCGGAACCCATGAGGACTTCGGCACCGGAGCTCTTGATTTTCAGAATCGTCGAGGACAGGTCCTTGACACCCTTGGTGTACTCCTCGAAGTAAACCACCTTAAAACCTTTACTCTCTGCATACGCTTTGGCGCCGGTGGCCACCGAAACTGGAAACAGATCGTTCGGGGTAATGACGGCCAGTTTACTCGGCTTAGGGCTCTGGGCCTCGAGCATATCGATAAATGAGACGAATATGCGGGTGGCGGGAGCCAGTACGGAAAAGACATTCTTGAAGCCCCGGGTGTAGATTTTCGGGGAGTTGGCCAGCGTCGCGACCGTGATTATGTTGTATTTCTCCGCAATAGCAGTCGTGGCGAGGGTGGCGCCGCTTCCGAAGGGACCGAGCAGGAATTTGACCTTGTCCTGGGTAATCAGCTTTTCGGTCAGTTTGGCTGAGGTTTGGTTGTCGGACTGGTCATCGTAGTAGACGATCTCTACCTTCATTTTCTTTCCGCCAACGTCGATTCCACCCACGGCGTTGACCTCATCCTTCCAGAGCTCGTAACCGTTCTTGACCAGGTTGCCAAAACGGGCCAGGCTGCCGGTCAACGAAACCGAGGCGCCGATCTTGATCACCTCGGGCTCTTCCTGCGCTCCTACCGCGAACAGCGTGCCTCCCGCAAGCAGGAAGACCAGGAGCAAAACGAAACCTTTCTTTTTCATAGAACCCTCCTTAAGAGTTTTTTAAAATCCAAGCCATTATATTCCTAAATATGCCTTCCGGATATCGGCATTCTTCAGCAAACTGGCCGAATCCCCGGAAAGCTCCACATGCCCGTGCACAATCACATGTCCGCTGCTGGCCAGATCCAGGGCAATCTGCACGTCTTGATCGACCAGCAGGATGGTGATTTCACTTTCTTCGTGGATCTTTTTCAAAACTTTAACCAGGTCGTCAACAACAACCGGGGCCAGTCCGAGCGATAGCTCGTCGAGAAGCAGCAGCCGGGGCGCGGCCATCAGGCCTCTGGCCACGGCGCACATCTGGGCTTCTCCGCCTGAAAGCGTACCGGCCAGCTGCTTTCTTCGCTCTTTGAGGCGAGGGAGAATACTGTAGACCCACTCCAGGTCTTGACGGACCTTATTCCGGTCATTCCGGGTATAGGCGCCCATGAGTAGATTGTCTTTAACGGCAAGGCCGCTATATAACTGACGGCCTTCGGGGACCATCATGATCCCCATTTTTGCCCGTTTGGGTTGGGACAGAAGGGTAATCTCCTGGCCGTCGTAGAAGATGCTTCCCGAGTAGGGTTTTATTGCTCCGGCGATGGTCCGCAGGAAGGTGGTTTTGCCCACCCCGTTGGAACCGATTAGAGCTGTAATGCTTCCCTTCTCGATCTCCAGGCTTAAGTCCCAGAGGATTTGGATATCTCCGTAACCGGCGTTTATCCGCTCAACCTTCAGCATTGCTTCCCCTCATCCTGGCGTAGCGTTCGCCCAGGTAGGCTGAGATTACTTTCTCGTCGCTCTGGATCTCTTCCGGGCTGCCCTCCACAATTTTCTCTCCGTGATGAAGGACCATGATCCGCTGGGAAATACCCATGATCGCCTTCATCACGTGTTCAATGACCAGAATGGTCCTGCCCTCGCGGTTAAGCTCCCGGATCAGATCCATAATCTGCTCAATTTCGGTAGGATTCAGGCCGGCCATCACCTCGTCGAGGAGCAGAAGCTCCGGGTCCATGGCCAGTGCACGGGCCAGTTCCAATCGCTTGCGCTCCGATATATTCAGGGCCTCGACAGGGGTGTCTTCTTTACCATCCAGCTTGACCCGGGCAAGGATGTCTCGTGTCTTTTCCTGCGCCTGTCGGGCGTCGTGAATCTTATCTTTCCCAAAGAGCGCGCCAATGGAAACGTTCTCCAACACCGACATACCCGGAAAGGGTTTGACAATTTGAAAGGTCCGGGAGATGCCCAGCTCGGCGATACGGAAGGGCTTGAAGTGGCTGATCTCCTGCCCTTTAAACAGGATTGTACCCCGGCTCAGGGTTAAAGTCCCGTTGATCATGGACAGGAGGGTGGTCTTCCCGGCTCCATTGGGACCGATAATACCCATAATTTCGCCCCGTTTGACCTGGAAGTTTACCTCCCAAACAGCCTTCAGCGCTCCAAAGGTTTTGGTGACGCCTATTCCTTCGATAATGACCTCACTCATAGGCTTTTCTCTCTGCTCTTACGAAAATTTCTAATAAAATCCTTCGGCCCTTTGCCCTGGCGCACCAGGCTGATAATGCCGCTGGGCATAAACATCACCACCAGGATAATGATCGTCCCCAGGATGCCCAGGTGCAGATTGATGAAACGCGACCAGACCAGCTCGGAGATCGTCTCCAAAATAAAGGCGCCAATGACCGGTCCAAAAACCGTACCGGCACCGCCGATTAGAATGATGACGAACATCTTGATCACCCACATTACGTCGAACACGGACGGTGGATCGATATAACTGAACCAATAAGCGTAGAGCGCGCCGGTAACACCAGTAAATACGGCACTTAAGGCCCACGAGATGATCTTGTACCTGGTGGTGTCTATACCCATGACCCCGGCCGCCTCCTCGTCGGCGCGGATCGCCTTAAAAGCGTAACCGAGCCTGTTCCTGGAAAGCTTCCAGGCCACGATGAGGATTGCGATCAGCAGCCCGAACATAATGAAATAGAAGACGGTGTTCACCATATAGGGGCTGCCCCGCATCTGCGGTAGAG
>CAZERV010000125.1:0-6733 GCA_964514815.1 uncultured Spirochaetaceae bacterium
AAACACTTTGCATTAAAGCCAAATTTCTATAACTTAAGGTGATGCTTAAAGAGTTCAGGACTCTCGTTCCCTACTTTAAGAAGTACCTGCCCCATTATCTGGCCGGACTTGTTTTCCTGGTCATTACCGACGGCGGCCAGCTCTACATCCCACAAATTATCAGGAAGGCTATCGATATAATCGCTTCCGGAAGCTTCCTCCTCTCCGACATCCTGATCCTGGCCCTGCAAATGGTGGGGATAGCTCTTATTATTTCAGCAGGCAGATTCGGCTGGAGATATTTCATTCATGGATCATCCCGGCGAATCGAGCGGGAACTGAGGGAGCAGCTCTTCGTTCATCTTCAATCCCTGTCCACAACTTTTTACGGGAAAGCAAAAACCGGCGATCTGATGGCCCGTTTTACAAACGACATGCACGCCATCCGCATGGCTTCCGGAATGGCCTTAGTCTCCTTTATCGACGGCTTCTTCATGACCATAGCCATCCTGGCCATTCTGTTCAGCCAGAACCTGCGCCTGACTCTCCTGTCTATCAGCCCCTTACCCATCATCACCTTCGGGGCGATCGGCTTTGGACGCATTATAGGCGATCGCTTCCGCCAGGTGCAGGAAGGCTTTGCCAATCTGAGTGAAATGGCCCAGGAATCCATCTCGGGCATCCGGGTCTTGAAAACCTTCGTCCGGGAGAAAGCTTTTGTAAAGCGCTTTGCGGCTGAAAATCAGGATTACTCGAACAGAAATATGGCCCTTATTCGAACCTGGGGCTTCCTTTTCCCGGCCATCGCTTTCCTCGCCGGCATAACGAGCCTCATCTTCTTATTACTGGGCGGAATATCGGTCATGGAAGGAACGCTCACCCCCGGAGAGTTTACCGCTTTTTTTTCCTATCTGAATATGCTGATCTGGCCCATGCTGGGAGCCGGTTTTACCATCAACCTGATTCAGCGGGCCGGCGCTTCCCTGGGACGGATAAACAAGATTCTTGACGAGACCCCTGACATTACGAGCCCTCCGGACGCGATCAGGGACAGGATTACCGGGCAAATAAGCTTCCGGAACCTCACCTTTTCTTATCCGGAGAGTCAAAGCCCGGCGCTCACAGGCATCTCCCTGGAGATTCCGGCCGGAAGCATTATAGGGATCCTGGGAAAAACAGCGGCTGGAAAGAGCACCCTGGTCCAGCTTTTATCCAGGATATTCGACCCGCCGCCGGGTACTATCTTCATCGACGGCAGAGACATCAGGGCTTACGACCTCAGCACTCTTCGCTCGGCTATCAGCACGGTTCCCCAGGACGGCTTTCTTTTCTCAACCAGTATCCGGGAGAATATCGCCTTTGGCAGCAGAAACTCTTCCGAGAGCCTGATAAGAAAAGCCGCCGGCCTTTCCACCATCGATCGAGACCTGGACAATCTGCCCCAAGGACTGGAGACGGTCATCGGGGAAAGGGGGATCACCCTTTCGGGAGGTCAAAAACAGCGGGTTTCTATATCCAGGGCCCTGACTGCGGAGGCCGCCGTTTATATTCTCGATGATTCGCTTTCCTCGGTAGATACGGAAACGGAAGACGCCATCTTAAGGGAGATTTTCCCTTTCCTCCGGGGCAAGACCTTGATCCTTATTTCCCATAGAATCTCCACCCTGAAGCCGGCCGACAAAATAATCGTCATGGACGGCGGCAGAATCATTCAACAGGGCACTCATGAAAATCTGCTGGCTGAAAAGGGTTTTTATGCAGAGATCTACAAACTACAGCAGCTCGAGGAAGTATTCAGGAAGAAATAATGACCGATCTAAGCGATCATGATGAAATATTGAAAGAATACGACCCGGATCTAATGAAGCGGCTTCTTAAGTTTTTGAAGCCCTACCTGGCCGTTTTCCTCTTATCAATCGGGGTCCTTCTGCTGGCCACCGCAGGAGAGCTATACACACCCTTTCTTCTCCGGAAAGCAGTTGACGGATACATACTTCCTTTTTACCGTTTAATTCGGATCGATTTCGCTTCCCCGGAAATTATAAGCAGGCTCGATCCGGTCGATCCGGATTATGTTATCGGGGGGAACTATTATTTCCCGTCCTCCAGGTTGTCGGACCTGAACGCTCGGCAGAAAAAAGACTTAAGGGACAGAGGAATCCTATCCTCTGAGAATTATATTGTGATAAAGGACCACAGCAGGAAGACGGAGTTAAGGAATCTTCTCCGGCAGTATCCTGACCTTTTCCACCTGAATCAGCAGATTGCGGTTGCCAGGGAAATCGATATTCGTTCAATGGACCGGAATGCTATCAAGCTCATTAGAAAAGACAACTACCAGGGCCTCTCCTCCGTGGCTCTCCGATTCCTGTTGGTACTGATCGGGGTGCTTATTTTCACTTTCAGCCAGGTCTACCTTCAGGCCTATGTGGGGCAGATGATCATGAAGGACCTGCGTACCGAGCTTTTTGACCACACCCTGGGTCTGTCTTTACGATTTATCGATGCAAACCCGGTGGGCCGTCTGGTTACCCGCGTCACCAATGATGTGGAAACTATAAATGAGCTGTTTACAACCGTGCTCTCCTCCCTTCTCCGGGACTTCAGCATGATGTTCGGGGTCCTGGCCGCTCTCTTTCTCCTTAGCCCCCGTCTGGCTCTAATCACTCTCTTATCCCTGCCGCCGGTCATGATTTTGACCTTTTTTTTCCGGTATAAAGCCAGGGATGCTTTCCGCAGAGTGCGCCGGGCAGTTTCCAGGCTCAACTCCTTTCTCTCCGAGCACATTTCCGGGATGCGCATCGTTCAGTTCTTCGCCCGGGAAGAACAGAGCAAAGAAGAATTCGATCAGCGCAACAGCCGTCTCCTGAAGGCGAATCTAGGAGAAATGTACGTATTCGCCACTTTCAGACCGATCGTCGACTTACTTTCCTCAGTCTCGATCGCGGTGATAATCTATGCCGGCGCTCATTTTTTACTCAGGGACCTGGTTTCCCTGGGGGTTTTGATAGCTTTTATTAATCTAATCGGAAAATTTTATGAGCCTGTCCGGGATTTATCCGAAAAATACAATATTCTGCAATCCGCCATGGCCGGGGCGGAAAGGGTATTCGAGCTCCTGGATGAAAAATCAAAGATAAGCCAACCCTCCGCGCCGGTTCCGCTCGAAAAGGTAAGAGGCAGTATTGTATTTGATGACGTGACTTTCCGGTATAAGGAAGGAGAGACCGTCTTGAAAAATCTTTCTTTTCAGGCCCGACCGGGCGAGACGGTAGCCATTGTGGGCTATACCGGAGCCGGAAAGACGACCATCACCTCCCTACTGACCAGGCTTTGGGATATTCAGGAAGGCGCCATAATGCTTGACGGCGTTGATATAAAAAATATCCCTACCTCACAACTGCGCCGGAAAGTTCAATCCGTGCTGCAGGATGTTTTTCTTTTTTCAGGAACGATTGAGCACAACATCCGCCTGGGAAGCGACATTCCAGCCGAGAGAATCCGGGAAGCGATTCGGATGGTAAGAGCCGATACCTTTATCGACCGGCTTCCCGAAGGACTGAATACCGTACTCAACGAACGGGGGACCAACCTGTCCATGGGCCAGAGGCAGCTTCTCTCTTTTGCCCGGGTGCTTGCCCACAATCCGGATGTGCTGGTTTTGGATGAAGCAACCGGAAACATAGACACGGAAACCGAAAAATTGATCCAGGAAGCCTTAAAGAAACTGCTTGATGGAAGAACTTCTTTAGTTATCGCCCACCGGCTGTCCACCATCCGCAGCGCCGATCGTATTTTAGTCCTGCATAAAGGAGAAGTGATTGAATCTGGCACCCACAAAGAGCTGATTAAAAAACAGGGCATGTATTATAATCTCTACCAGATGCAGTTTCTGAACACAGATCGCTCCAGGGAAGGCGAAGACCTGACTTATAATAAGGTAGAAGAATGAAAATGAAAGGAGTCGGCATATGAGTGAGTTAATAGATAATTCAAAAAAACGCAGGAAAATCTTGAAAAATTTGATTTTACATCTTCATGAGGGCGAAGCACCCGATGTGGTGAAACGACAGTTGAGGTTTTTATTGGGAAGGGTTCCTTATAATGAAGTTGTCGAAGTAGAGCAGGAATTGATATCCGAGGGTCTGCCCCAGGAAGAGATATTAAGACTCTGCGATATCCACTCGGATGTGCTAAAGGGAAGCATCGACCAAAAGGAGGCCAAAACCGCCCCGCCCGGGCATCCGGTCCATACCTTTATCGAAGAAAACCGGGCAATTAATCGGGAGACGGCTGCGCTGTCTGAATCATTCTACCGGGCCCGAGAAATTAAAGATGCCGGGGAAGTAAAAGCTATTTTCACAAAGATGGCGACTCACTTCCGGGCCTTGACGGATGTGGAGAAACATTACAGGCGAAAGGAGAACCTTCTCTTCCCCTTTCTCGAAGAACACGGCATTGAAGGGCCTCCGACCGTTATGTGGGGCAAACACGATGAGATAAGAGAATTATTAAAAAAGTCATTCGAAATCCTGTTCGGCCCCAAGACACCCTCCCCTGAAGAAGCACGGTCCGGTATTGAAAACGTCCTGAAACCTTTTGCCGACGCGGTAGAGGAGATGATTTTCAAAGAGGAGAATATCCTCTTTCCCATGTGCCTGGACACACTGAGTGAAGCAGATTGGTATGAAATTTATCAACAGGGTCCCGAAATCGGTTTTTGCCTTTACGATCCCCGGGAGGAATGGAAGCCTCAATACCTGGAAGCAGGGGCGAAGAAAGGCGCTCCCGAGTTTGTTTATGAGGAAGCCAAAATTCGGCTTCCCAGCGGCAGTTTTATAATTGAAGAGCTGGAAGCTGTGCTGGACACGCTTCCCATGGACATTACTTTTGTCGGTAAAGACGACACCGTACATTACTTCAACCAGGCCCGGGACAGGATCTTTACCCGTACCAGGGCCATCCTGGGACGGAAGGTTCAAAACTGTCATCCGCCGGGAAGTGTCCACATCGTTGAGCAAATTCTTTCCGATTTTAAAACAGGTAAACGAAACAGCGCATCTTTCTGGATCGATTCGAAAGGGAAGTTCATTCACATCGAATATCTGGCTGTCCGGGGAAAGAACGGCGAATATTTGGGGACCCTGGAAGCGACCCAGGATTTAACGGAAAAAAGAAAGCTTCAGGGGGAGCAGAGACTTATCAGCTACGGAGAGAACAGGCCTGCCGATTAGCGGCGCCGTTCTACCCGGCGTGAGGATTTGAGCCTACTTCTTTTTCTCTGCTTTCATTCTTTCTTTTATGTAAAGAAGCACCAATCCTTCAAAGCTCAATTTTTTCAACCTGGATTCTTCCACTAAGAAATCATACATATCCTGAGGCACCCTCAAGTCTATCCGCATTTCAATAACATTCATTTTGTCCGATAATTTCCTTTCGCCGGTATCTGTTTAAAAAGGCGCGCTGTTTCTCCTCCTGATATATACCTGGTCCACTACCGCCCTCTCTGAGAGAGAAAGCAGATAGAGCACGGTATCGGCAATATCTTCCGGAGGAATAAGAACGGTGCGGTCCAGGTCCGGCCGGGCCGCTCTAACCAGGTCCGTGTCTACCCCGCCCGGCAAGATCACGGAGACCCGGATGTTATGCTCCTGCGCCTCAACAGATAAAGATTTAGTCAGCCCCATCACGCCATGCTTGCTGGCCGTGTAGGCGGACTGCTCCGGATATCCTTTGAACCCTACCACACTTGATATATTGATGATATAACCGCGCCCGGCCGGTACCATTAACCTCATCGCTTCCCGGCAGCAGAGAAATACGCCCTTAAGGTTGATGTCCATGATTTTATCGTAATCCGAGCTCGGAAAGTCCATCAATTTTCCATAAATCCCGATACCCGCATTATTGACCAGGATATCCAACTTACCCAGGTCTTTCCGGATAAACTTGAAGAGAGAGTTAACCCTCCTTTCCCTGGAAACATCGACAGGAAATGCGGTGGCCTTTCCGCCTTTATCATTTATCTCCTGGACCACAGCCTCGATTTGTTTCCTTGTTCGGGCAGCTATTACTACATGCGCCCCCGCCCGGGCCAGGGCAAGGCCGATACTGCGCCCGATTCCCCGGCCGGCACCGGTAACCAGGGCCGTCTGATTGTGCAAATCCACCCGTACCATCGTAACCTTTTTACTGCTTATTACAATAAATCATTCAGGGGCTGAATGTAAGGGTCCTATTTTGTAGATTTTAACTTTTTACTGAAATACAACTCTTAAATCCGGGTAGGAGATGGCCTAGCGGCCACCCCCTCCCGACGGAACGGCTCGTACCGGCCAGGTAAGCCGCTCTTCGATCAATGGTCAATTAGATTTGAGGATTGCTATCAGCCCCATCTACTTTCCCTGGTCGTCGAGGTTTTACCGTTCTACAGAATTTACCCAAATATTCCAGTGGAATACTCAGTATCTGATTCCTGCTTCAACGACACATGACTCGTAGGCCCCGCCAAAGTCCAATAAAATAGGTTTGGGCGCTGGACTTTATAGTCAGCCCTTCAACACATCTTCAAGAAAAGTTTCTCTGCTATCCTTTGCTTCTTCTTCCGTGTAACCCAGTGCTTCGATCGGCTCAAAAACCCTGCCGGATGCAAGACCCAGCAGTTCAAGCCTTTCTCTAAGATTCATTCTTGAGAAATCTCTAGATATTAATATCAGATCAATATCGCTGTCTTCTCTTGGATTTCCGTCTTTAT
>CAZERV010000126.1:0-1549 GCA_964514815.1 uncultured Spirochaetaceae bacterium
GGGAGGACCAGAAAGATATCCTGGCCGAAATAGAAAAAGTCGCCACCGAGAGCAGGATCGCCGTTACCCCGGAAATCTTCACCATTAAGGCCATAAAAAAGGGCACTCTTTTCCCGATTATGGTCAATCTCTTTTCCATAATCATCCTGGCGGCAGGAATTTTCACTTTCTATCTCTTATTTCAGCGGGGAGAAACCTCTTTAATGAAGGAAAGCACTGCCATCACCTCGGCGGAAGGCATGCTGATTGAAGAACTTAAGAAGGAGTCAGAGGCTAAGCTGCTGGAAAAGAACCGGGAAATATCACTGATACAGACCCGCCTGCAAGCGATAGACCGGGAAAGGGAAGACCTGCAGACCAATATGGAGGCCAGAATTCAGGAGCGGGAGCTGCAACTGCTGGAGATCCTTGACTCCGAGTTGGAGGTGGAGAGAGCCAGGCTCAGAGAGCGGGGCGTCTCCGAAGAGGAAATCGGCAGGATCATGGCTCAATTTGAATCGGAAAAATCCGCCGAATACAACGAGCAGTTGGAAACATTCAGGAAGGAGACGGAAGAGGAGCGAATCCGGAGCGAAAACAACCTGAAGGCCCTCCGGGAGGAATACAGCAGCAACCTCGTCGTTGCCAATATGGAAAGGCAGAAGGTCCTGGAAGAATCCAAAAAACGAGAAGAAGAACTTAAGATCCAACTGGCTGAAAAGACAGAGGCCCTGGAATCGGAAAAGCTCCAGGCGCGCCAGGAGCTGGAGAGGATTTCCGAGCAGAGGGAGAAAGAGCAGCTTGCCAACAGCCAACTGATCGGTCTTTATAACAGGGTGAAGGAAAATATCCAGGCCGGTGAGCTCGATCAGGCTCTCCTGGACCTGAACAACATTAGAGGTTTCCTGAACGAAGAAGCCATTGTCACCCTGCCGGGGATGCTCGAAAGGAGAGAGGTTGAGCTCTTTGTGGTGGACTCCATCAACAGCCTGGTAAAAAACGAGCTCAAAAAAGAAGAAGTGGATACCGCTTCCCTCATAGCCTCGGCCAACCTGGTAACAGAGATAAAAAACATGGTCCTGGAAGCGGAAAGGCTCAGCAAAAGAGGAGAAACAGGGGAAGCGGAGAAGAAGTATGAAGAAGCCCTCTCGATCATCCCGGAGATAAGCAGGAGCCATGATTTTTTCCGGGCCAGGCAGGAGGAAGCGGAAGAGGAGCGGCAGAAAAAGCTTAAAGAGTACCTGGCCCGGGCGGAAACCGCCTTTGCCGGGAAGAACTATCAGGCTGCCCTGGATAACTACACCAGGGCCCTGGAATACCTCCCCGAAGATGCGGCCACTATTGAAAAAATGATCGCCCGGACCAGGCAGTCCGGCTTCGAGCTGGGTGAGGACCGGCTTGTGCGCCGGGACACTGAGAAGGCGGCCGGTCTCTTATCGGAGGCAGAGAGGCTCTTTGCCCGCCGGCAGTATAACGAGGCCATCCTGGCCTACCTCGATATTGTGGCAAAATATCCCCGCAGCAGCCAGGTAAAATCGGCTCTCACGGGAATCAATAAAGCGGTGGAAGC
>CAZERV010000126.1:1649-6686 GCA_964514815.1 uncultured Spirochaetaceae bacterium
TCCGCCTCGGCTCAAGGCCCAGGGACCGAGCTGGATGAAGCCACGGAAAACAAGCTTGATCGCCTGGTGGAACTCGAAAGGAAATACAATGTCATCAAGGAAAGCTATGCTCAGTATGCAGCCCGGGAAGATTCCATTCTCAAGTCCCAGGGAGAGGCCGGGCTTTTGGAAAGTAAGCTTTACCTCAACGATTTTCTGTTCTCCACGGAAGAGATTTTCCCGGGCCTGTGGGACCGCATCAAAAAGTATGACCGGGCCTTCGAGCAGGCGGGGCGCTCCGGCGCCATGCAGCATGTGGTGAACACCATCTATACCCTTTCCTCTCTGAGCGGGGCTGGGGAAAGAGAGCAGTTCCTGGACGGTGAGAAGGCCGGATTCCGGGACGATCCGATCATGATCGAGCTGTTGGATGAGCTTAAAGAGCTGGTTAAACCTTAAGGCAGAAGACACAAGACGAGCAGGATGTCCGGCATTTTATAACTGCAGCCGCAATCCCATCCTGACGTTCAAAAACTCTATTAGAATAGTGGCGCGTGTTCAAAACGGAATGATAATGAAGCGCTCTCCATACTTCCGGAATAAATAGATAGAAGATATACTCAATCGGGAATGAAATTTATAGCCGATTTTCACGTGCATTCACACTACTCCATCGCCACGAGCAAAGATCTCAAGCCGGAATACCTGGATTATTGGGCCCGGCTCAAAGGAGTAAAGGTCGTCGGCACCGGCGATTTCACTCATCCCGGCTGGCTAAAAGAGCTGAAAGAGAAAATCCGGCCCGCCGAACAGGGACTCTTCGAATTAAAACCTGATTACAGGCTGGACCAGGGATCAAGTGCGGCCGGCTCTTTTGAGAAAGAGATCAGGTTTCTTCTCACAGCAGAGATCAGCAATATCTACAAGAAAAACGGAAGGGTCCGAAAAGTGCATAACCTGGTCTTCGTTCCTGACTTTACGGCTGCGGAAACCCTGCAAAGAGAGCTGTCCAAAATAGGGAACATCACATCCGACGGCCGTCCGATTTTAGGCCTGGATTCAAGGGATTTACTGGAAATAGCGCTTGACTGCTCGGATGAAACCCTGTTTGTGCCTGCCCACATCTGGACGCCCTGGTTTTCCGTCCTCGGGGCTAAATCCGGCTTCGACAGTATCGAAGAATGTTATGAAGACCTGGCAGGACACATCTATGCCGTAGAAACCGGGCTTTCCTCCGACCCGCCGATGAACTGGATATGCAGTTTCCTGGATAACTATACTCTCATCTCCAATTCTGACGCCCATTCCCCGGGAAAATTGGGCCGGGAAGCCAATCTCTTCGAGACCGGGCTATCCTATTCCGAGATCATCGACGCCGTAAAATCAGGTCGGCCGGATCGTTTCCCAGGCACCATTGAGTTCTTCCCCCAGGAGGGAAAATATCATTATGACGGGCACAGGAAATGCGGCCTGTGCTGGGACCCGCTCGAAACCCTGAAGCACGGCGGCATCTGCCCGGTATGCGGAAAAAAGGTAACCGTCGGAGTGATGAGCCGGGTCGGCGAGCTCGCCGATCGAGATAACTTATCAGAAAGAGGAGAAAGACCCCCATTTTATTCCCTCATCCCGCTGAAAGAGATCCTGGCTGAAATCTTGGGAACAGGCCCGCAGTCAAAAAAAATCTCCCAGGCTTACACGTCTATCCTGCAAAAGGCAGGCTCGGAATTCGACATCCTTCTCAACCTGCCGCTCGAGGAAATAGAAAAAGCAGGAAACGAGCTGTTGGCTGAGGCGGTGAAAAGAATGCGAAACAGGGAGGTCTTCATCGAGGAAGGCTTTGACGGAGAATACGGCCGGATAAAAACTTTTCAGGAAAACGAAAACAAATCGTTTAAATCCCAGGAGCTCTTATTCAAGGACTTGATTCAAGAGCAGCCGGCACGAAAGCCGAAAAGAGCTCTGTTCAACTTCGACCTGGAAGAGTACCGGCGCCTGAGAGAATTAACGGCCCGGCAAGAGCCTCCCCGGGAGCTAGAGCCCGCCTTATTTCCCCGGCAGACAGACATTACGACCGGGCTGAACATAGAACAGCAGAAAGCGGCCGGGCATTTCCGGGGGCCGGCCCTTATTATCGCAGGTCCGGGCACGGGAAAAACAAGAACCCTTACCTTCAGAATAGCCAACCTGATTCAAAACCGGGGAATCAAGCCGGAAAGCATCCTGGCGGTGACTTTCACCAATAAGGCGGCCGATGAAATGAAGGAGAGGCTGAAAGCGCTGCTCGATGATGCCGCCGTTCTTTCCCGGCCGACTGTCTCCACCTTTCACGCCTTCGGTCTTTCCATTCTGAAAAGTTACTGCCGAAAGTTAGGCCGGGAGGAGCCCTTTTCCATTCTTGATGAAGAGGACAGGAAACGAATACTTTGTGAAGAAATACTGCCTGAAAAGGACCGCACCGAAAAAACGAATATCTTTTCGACGGCAATAACGAAGGTCAAACAAAATCTATTATCGGCTACCGAAATGACACCCGGTCCTCTCCCGGAAATCTTCAATAAATACGAGCTTTTTCTTAAAAGTCAGAACACTTTTGATCTCGACGACCTCATCTACCTCCCGGTCAAGCTCTTCAGCGAAGAGCCCGCCGTGCTTGCCGATTACAGGAAAAAGATCGGGTGGATCCTGATCGATGAATACCAGGATATAAACTTCGCCCAATACCGAATGATGAAAATGCTGAGGCCGAATAAGAATGCAAATATCTGCGTGATCGGCGACCCGAATCAGGCAATTTACGGCTTTCGCGGGGCCGAGGTGAAATTTATCAACAGATTTATCGATGATTATCCTGAAGCGGCGGTATATACGCTGAAGAAAAGCTACCGTTGCTCGCAGTGTATCCTGCAGGCTTCCAGCCAGGTTATTCAAGATGGGCCTGGGGGAAGGGGGAGCCTGCTTCAAGGTCTCAGCCAGGGGGTAAAGATAAATATCGTTGAAAACGGCACTGAAAAGAGTGAAGCGGAATTCGTGGCCCGGACCATTGAAAGCATGATGGGGGGCTTAAGGTTTTTCTCGATGGACAGTCAAATAAGCGGAGGTGACCGGGTCCGGGAGATAGAAAGCCTTTCCGATTTTGCCGTGCTCTGCCGGACGGCCAGGCAGATGGAGGCAATAGAAAAGGCATTTAACGATCACTCGATCCCCTATCAAAAAATCGGAGATTCTTCATTTTTCAAGAAGGAGCCGGTCAAATCCGTCATTGACCTGATGAAACTACTGATCAATCACCAAAACCGCTTCTTGAGAAATAAATTAATTGATAAGAAAATAATAAGCGATGAAACTCTTTTAGAGTTGAGCGAGCAAAGCAGAGGCCGGCCGGTCAGAGAGATAATCGGCAAGATCCTTGCTTCCTGTTTCTGCGCCGGCAGCGCCGAAAATGAGCCCTCACTAAAGAGATTGCTCGATCTGGCGGCCGGTTTCGGCGCTGACCCGGAAGATTTTGTTAGATTTGCGGTGTTGGGTGTTGGGGTAGATATGTACAGGCCGAACGCGGAAAATGTTGCCCTGATGACTCTCCACTCCTCCAAGGGGCTGGAGTTTGAATGCGTCTTCATAACGGGCTGCGAAGATCGGCTTCTTCCCTACTCCCTGTTTGAAAATCAGGAGTCCGATTACCAGGAAGAGAGACGGCTCTTTTATGTAGGCATGACCCGGGCCAGGAGGTTCCTCTTCCTGACTCATGCCAGGAAGAGATATCTTTTCGGACGGGAATACCGGCTGGACAAGAGTCCCTTCCTGGCCGGTATAGAAGAGGAATTAACCGAGCAGTCGACGGCAGAATACAGGAAAAGAAAGACCAAAGAGGATGCCCAGTTGAGCCTGGGGTTCTGAACGATTTTAAAAACTTTATTCGTAACGGGTAAGAACTAACACGCCGTTATGCCCGCCAAATCCAAAGGAGTTCGAAAGGGCCGCCTTCATCGCTCCGGCCATTCCCTTATTGGGAACGTAATCCAGGTCGCATTCGGGGTCCGGGTTTTCCAGATTCCTGGTGGCCGGGTAGTACTGCTCCTTAAGGGCCAAAGCGGTCACAATCGCTTCCACCCCGCCGGCAGCGCCTAAGAGGTGCCCGGTCATGGATTTGGTCGAGGAAATCTTAAGCTTCCAGGCGTGCTCGCCGAACACCTCTTTTATCGCTTTGGTCTCCACCGGGTCATTGATCTGGGTGGAGGTACCGTGGGCATTGATATAATCGATATCGCCAGGCTTCAGGCCTGCATCCTTAATGGCATTGCGCATGGCCGCCTTCGCGCCCCGGCCCTCAGGGTGAGGCGCAGTTAGATGGTTGGCATCACAACTGACCCCGTACCCGGCAACCTCGGCATAAATTTGCGCCCCTCTTTTTTTGGCGTGTTCCAGTTCCTCCAGGACCAGGACTCCGGCCCCCTCGGCCAGGATAAAACCATCCCGTTCCTTATCAAAAGGCCTTGAGGCCTTATCCGGCTCATTATTTCTCCTCGTGCTCACTGCCTGAAGCACACAGAAGCTGGCCAGGCCCATCGGCGTCAAGGCGCCTTCCGTGCCGCCCGCAACTATAATATCGGCTCCATCCTGCTTGATCCAGCGGTAGCCGTCCCCGATGGCATCGGTAGCCGAGGCGCAGGCTGTGATCACGGTGTGGCAGGGACCCTGGGCATTCAGCTTGATGGCAATATTCGCGCCCGCAATATTGGCGATCATCATGGGAGTCGTGAGCGGATGGATAGACTTGGGGCCCCGTGCAAAGAGCTTCTTGAAATTGGTTTCCAGGGTCTCAATCCCGCCGATTCCGTTCCCTATGATCACTCCCAATCGCTCGGGATCGTAGCCGCCGTTTTTCAGACCCGCATCCTCGACCGCCTGCAGGGCGGAAACCACGGCAAATAGGGCAAAAAGGTCCATCCGGCGGGACTCTTTACCGTCCATATAATCCTTGGGAGAAAAATCCTTTACATCGCCGCCTACCTGGCTGGTAAACTCCGATGGATCAAAGCGGGTAATGCGGCTGATACCATT
>CAZERV010000127.1:0-6652 GCA_964514815.1 uncultured Spirochaetaceae bacterium
TCTCCGCTGAAGGTGACGTCGCTGGCCATCAGCGGGAAGCTGGCCAGTGCCAGAAGCACGGAAAGAACTATTAGTTTTTTCATGACTCGTTCTTCCTCCTCATTTTATTTCATTTTCAGAGCCAACGGCTCTTTAAAGTACCAATTTCGGCAATTTTTACGGCTTGCCGGACCGTTCAATTTTTTTTCCATTAACCTCCTTTATTACTTTTTCTATATACGTTTTCCATAAAATTATAAGTAGCTTACCACATCTAAAATAAATTTCAAGCATTTTAACCAAAAAATAAATTAATTTAAGGCAATTTTTTAAAATTTTTAAGTAAAAATGGCATTAAAGCCTCTTCGGAGGCCTTAAAACGAACTTTTTCTAAAAGTCGGTTGTAAAATCTCTTTTCCACGTTGATTATCAGGGTCAGAAAAAATAGAATAGGGCCGATGGTCGAGCTTGAGAAGAGGATCACCGGGGACTGGATCGTTACCCGGGAGGCGGCAACAGATCTCTACACCCTGAATGACTACTTCAAAATTCCCAGCCGCAGGCTAATTGAGCTTTGCGAATCTTTGAAAGCCGCGGTTGAAGGGGGCCTTTTGGAGTATAAGCGCTCCGTGCTTCAGCCGGTATTTATCTGTTTGGAGGATATGAAATACTATTCCAAGACCCTTGAAGAGCTCGAGTCCCATAGAAGGCCCTTGAAAGGACTGGTTTTTACAACCCTGGTGCAGAAATTGATCTGCGCCGGCGTGATTCCCCTGCCCAGGATGAAAACCCCTGAACCGGTGGAAACGGAAAACCTGGCTGTAAACCTGATTATCGGGGACATCAAAGACCGCATCAAAGACGACCCACCCTTCAAGAATCATCCTGCCGTTAAGAACATCTTCATGCAGATCGCCATCTATCAGAATGAAAAGGCGAAGATGGAAGAGCTGCTGCCCAAAATCAGTGAGGAAAAACAGGAGACTTTTCGAGAAAACTTTCAAAACATCTTCAACGAGGTCTTTTCCAGCATCCGGAAAAACTACGGCGATATTTTGAAGGAGGAAGAAGCCGGCAGGCAGGCCGAAGAGGCGCAGAAAGACCTTTTTCGGCAGCTTTCCTTAAATAGCCTCTCCACCTTCTTGACCGAGCAGGCCCGGGAGTTCGCCAGGATAGGCTCGACCCTGACCTTTGCCGTGGTAGATAAGTATAAGACCAGGGAACTCCTGGTTAATCTCCATCATAACAAAGAACACTTTTTGACTTTAATCGTTAAGGAGAGGGAAAATTACCGCAAACTCTGCTCCGAAATCGGAAAAACAGATCCGGATAACACTCACGGCCGCGATGATTTCCTTAGCAACTGCACTCAGGATATCAGCTTCCGCCTGCGGGATGAGCTTATCCGGACCCTGGAGAGACTCTCCCGCTCGGAGGAAAACACCCTCTTTGCAGACGAGGCTTGAGCCTCCGGCCTAAAGAAGCTCCTCAAGACCGCGGTCCTGAAGCTCCCGGACAACATCCTTGACCAACTGGGATGATCCCCGTCTGGCTATCAGAACCGCCCCGTTCTTGACCACCACCAGGAGATCATCCACCCCGGCCAGGGCAACGGGAAGATCCGCATACACGAAGTTTCTTTGGGAGGAAACCGAGATCACTTTCCCGGCTCGAGCTCCGAATAAACGGGTTACCTCATCCCAGCTTCCCACATCGCTCCAGGTAAAAGCGGCTTTCACCATGGCGCATCTTGCACTTTTTTCCATCAGGGCATAATCAAGGGAGATCGAAGGCAGGAGGCTGTAGATGCGGGCGGCCGCTTCAGGGTCGCCTAAAACATCAATCGCTCCCGGTGCGCTTTTTTCAAACCGCAGCCGGCTCTCTAAAAAAGGCCTGGCCACTTTCGGGGCATACTCGGCCAGCTCGCTAAAAAAAGTATCCACCCGGTAGGCGAACATCCCCGAGTTCCAGAAGTGATTCCCAAGCCTTAAGAAGCGCTCGGCGGTCTTTAAATCCGGCTTTTCCTTAAACTTTTTGACCGGGAGTCCATCCGCAAGTGCCTCACCCCCCCCTTCCCGGGCTTCCGTTTCTGTGATGACTGCGGTTCCTGCCTCGATATAGCCGTAGCCCGTCTCCGGCCGCTCCGGGGGAATGCCGAACGTCACCAGGTACCCCTGTTCGGCCAGGCGGGAAGCCTTTTCCACATCCGCTTTAAAGACCTCGAGCGGCTCAATGGTATGGTCGGCAGGAAGGACCAGGATAGAGCTTTTCCCCTCCCCCATGCTTTTTAAGACCGCACAGGCGAAAGCGACTGCCGGAGCCGTGTTCTTTGCCTCCGGCTCGGGGATTATCAGGATCCGCTTGGGGCCGGGAACAACGCTTGCGGCCTGCCTGCATTGCTTTTCGATCTGACCCAGATGGTCTTTATGAGTCACTATGAGCAGCGTTCCCCTGATCCCCAGCGATAAGGCCCTGACGACAGTCATTATAAAGAGGGACTGCCCATTGCCGAAGTCCAGGAACTGCTTGGGGAAACTTCTTCGAGAGGCGGGCCAGAGCCTGGTTCCGGACCCGCCGGCCAGAATTACCGCATGTTGGACCAATAGCTCATCCTCCGTGTAGACTATAATACTATGAAACTAAGATTTTGGGGAGGGCACGGCTCCATCCCGGTTCCCGGCAAAGACACCCTGGAGTTCGGGGGTAATACCTCCTGCTATTCGTTTGATCCGGGCAATGAGGATGAAGTCGTCCGCGGGATGGAAGAGGAGGCAAATCAGGCGAGCATTTCAATCCCGACCAGCCAGAGCCTGTTGTCTCGATAGACGTGCTTAAAGCGGAAATTGCCCCGCCGGGATATGAAGACCAGCTCTCCTTCCTCCAAATAAAAATCATCCATTTCCCTTCCGATGTCCACCGAGAAATAGCCGGTCAAATATCTCAACAATCGATCCAGATTTATCTGCTCAAAATGATCGATCAGTCGATTATAGACTTCGCTCCTCCCGATCCGCTCCAGATAATACATTTTCTGAGCGATGAAAAAGATGATATGGTCCCTGGTGTTATTCATTCCTCTTTTATCATCGACCGCTGCGCTTATTATGACCTGTATTTTTTTATTCGGCTGTCATTTGCCTTTAGTCGGGTATCCTTGACACTGTCCATAAACAAAATTTAATCTGTTTGAAACGGAAGAGAAGTCCCCGAAACATCTACCGAAAAACGGGCCTAAGTCTCAAGAGGAGTGTCCGAATGTCAGGATCTGCCATGCGCGAAGTTGATTTTGGAAACAATGTAAGAGCTGTAGTTGATCTGAGCTCACCGGTCGCCCGGTATCCACGAAATCCGATACTAAAGGCAGGGGATGTCAATAGAGTATGGACAGAGCCGGCTCTTCAAGTGACAACGGTTCATAACGCCGGAATTACCACTATGGATGATGAGACACTCATGCTGTTTCGCTCTCATCTACGCAGTGGCATCAGTGTAATCGGTCTTGCCCGCAGCAAAAACGGCGTGGAGAGTTGGAGCATCGATCCCCAGCCGTTTATGAGGCCTGCCGACAAAGATGATGCCTTTGCCGAAAGCTCAGATCCCCGGATCCTTATTGAGAATGAAGGAGGAGGAGTAGAGGATCCGCGCGTCACAAAAATCGATGAAACTTATGCAATTACTTACAGCGCTTACCATGGAACGGTAAAAAATCGGGTCCGGATCTCCCTGGCAACCACTAGCGATTTTCGCTCGCTGATGCGCTTTGGACCGCTGCTCGATCGTGATATGCGGAACGTAGTGATTTTCCCGGAGAAGATCGAAGGCAGATACGTTGCTCTATTTCGCCCAAACGATATCACCGAAGGTGGAGTAGGCGGTATCTTTACTCAGATCAGAATAGGCTACAGCGATGGGTTGTTGAGCTCTCGCTGGAAGATGCATGAGGAGCCCATCATGCAGACCGGTTTTGGTCCCAGCGCTTTTTCGAATAAAATCGGTCCGGGCGCACCGCCAATCAAAACGGAAAAAGGATGGATAAACATTTTTCATGGTGTTCGCACCACAATGGACGGTAATCCCTATGTACTGGGTGTGGCCCTCCACGATCTTACCGATCCCTCCCGGGTAAAAATGTCCAGCATTCCTATTCTTTTCCCATCACCGGCAGATTGCCGGGTGGCAGAAAACGACTATATTCACGTGCCGAATGTGGTATTTACCTGCGGCGCCCTTGCCAGAGCTGATGGAAGTATTCTCATCTACTATGCCGGTAATGACACTGTTATGAACCTTGGCGCTACCCATAAGGATGTCCTTATCGCGCTATGCGAGCAATACGGCCAGGATCCCCGCCTGGGAAATCTGCTTTATAGTATCTGACTTTTTTTGCCGCCCCTTACCGGAAATCACATGACTGCCGGGTTACAAGGTGCGTATATACGATCATCTTTACAGGAGATTAAGAATACGACGCGCGGCAAGCCTTCCCATCTCTTCAAAAGGTATATGGACAGTAGTCAAGGGCGGATGGGCGATGAGCCTCATTGATGACTCCAAAGGCAGTCGCATCATTTACGGCAACGATTGCAGAGATCTTGGGCCGTATTTCCAGAACAGATTGGGTACTTTCTCTCTCTCCACAGGCTGACACGGCCTGCCCGGACTCTCCTCGGTCCCCTTGGCTGACTTGCTCATGTTCGCTACCTTCAGGTCTTCCAGCACGACAACCGCGTGGTTTTTACTAATCTCCGTGCTGGCCTTGTGCAGATAGTCGTTGCGGCAGTCGGTAATCTTTGCCTGAATCCTGGTAATACGGGCCTTCTGTTTGTGCCAGTGGGTGAGAGAATTTGACTTTTCCAGCTAGCTTGCGCTGCTCCTTGGCAAGGCGAGTTTTCCAGCTTGCCGAAGCTGTTAAGCGGCTCAAAGACCGTACCGTCCGACAAAGTAGCGAATCGGGCCACGCCCGGGTCGATCCCCACGGCGGAGGTGGAAGGATGGACCGGATCGTCAATCTCCTTCTCGGTTTGAATAGAGATGAACCAGTGATCTCCACGCCGGGAGACGGTGAGGTTTCGGGGGCTCCCCTCGATCTGCCGGCTCTTGCGAAACCCTAGCCAACCAACCTTGGGCAGGAAAACAAGATTACCGTAACCTTGGTTCTTGACTTTTTGGAGAGCCGGTTTAATCATAAATATGAATTACATATTCTGATTTCCTGAGGAAAAAAATATGAAGATATCTGAAAGAGGTCAAATAACGATTCCTAGGCCACTGCGGGATCAATATTGAAGAGATACGGGGAAGATGATTACGGCTGTTGACACAAATATTCTACTGGATGTTTTTCTCCCGGATGAAAAACATTGCGATGGCTCCCGGGAACTTCTTAGATTGGCCTATAATGAAGGGGCATTAATCATTTGTGAGATTGTCTACGCAGAACCGGTGCCTCGGTTTGGCGACCGAGATGAATTGGATAAAGCGCTGAATACGATTAACCTGACTTTATCGTTAACAGGTCCTGAGACAGCCCACACAGCAGGGGAGAAGTGGGATCTCTATCGAAAGCAGGGCGGGACCAGAAAGCGAATAATTACTGACTTTTTAATTGGAGCTCATGCGTTGGCGATAGCGGACCGGTTTCTCACACGGGATAGAGGATTTTATCATTCTTATTTTCCTGATCTTAATATCATGGAACGTGGAAACAGTAAAGAATGACCTGTTAGGCTAGCCAATCAGCCCTTGTGGGTGAATAATTACATCCAGGCAAGGAAAACCCTACAACTGCGGGCCCTGCCACACCACTGATTGATAGGCGCCATTTATGATAATGGCCTGGTTCCAGATGCAATTATATTTTTTTGCGCGTTCAGCGCAAAATATTCAAAGGAATAGCATAGTTGTTGATATATTTGCCGTCTCTATATGGAAAAGGAATTTAAGAAGGATGTTTCACTCTACGATCGTCTCGGTGGCAGCCTTAATGGGATCAGGGAAAAGCTGCCCTATATTGAGTCTATTGGGGTTAATTGTCTTTGGCTTTCCCCTGTATTTGAGAGCGGAAGTCATCACGGCTACGATGTTATTGATTATTTTAAAGTGGCAGAGCACTTTGGTGGCAATGTTGCTCTGAAAAGATTGGTTAAAGAGGCTCATAAATGCAATATACGTATTATCCTTGATTTTGTTCCAAACCATTGTTCCAAAGATCATCCATATTTTAAAGAAGCCCGGTCGGATATCCGGAGCCCATATCGAAATTGGTTTATTTTCCACAACTGGCCTGGAGAATATGAAACATTTATGGGAGTAAAGGAGTTGCCGAAACTCAATTTACAAAATCCTGAAACACGAGAATATATCTTGTCTGCTGCTGAAATGTGGATTAGGGATTATCAGATAGATGTATTACGTCTCGATTACACAAACGGCCCATGGCACGATTTTTGGACAGATTTTCAGTACCGTATAAAAATGCTGAAATCTGACTTTTTTACAGTAGGTGAAATTGTAGAAGCACCCGAGGTATGCTATTACCTTTAAGCTATTACCTTTAAAATCTTGCGTGTTCAGCGCAAAAAATAATCAAGTCCAGCGTCCGAATCTATCCTGTGTTGGACTTTTGCTTTAAGAACTTCGGTTGCGGATGTAATTCGTAGATGCCCGCAGGCGT
>CAZERV010000128.1:0-6582 GCA_964514815.1 uncultured Spirochaetaceae bacterium
GTCATAACCAGCTTATAAAAACCACTCATCGATATTTTCAGCCATTACTCAATTCATTACCTTTCTTACCGAGCCGTATTCTCTGCATTCCTTTTCTCTCTTAATCGGTATTTACCCGGATCCCCCGGTTATCGATATGGTACATTTTTTTCCTGATCCGGTCATTCTGACCTTCCCGGGTTTCCAGATGCACTGGTCGATCCCATAAAAAGTAGATATGCTCCAGTGTCTTGCGGCAGTACTCCTCATCCAGCGGCTGGCCTTCGTAGACGTGGTTGAGGTACAACTGGAGACTGTTCTGGTAGTTGCCGTCTACGACCATGATTCTGGGCACACCCCAATTCATCAGGTTTCGGACCAGGGCCTGCTTCACCTTGCGCCAATCCGTTTCCTCTACCACCGCCTCGTAGAAGGCATCTTTCTCTTTTTCCAGATAGATGTAGAGTTCAAGCTTCTCGATCACTTCTTGATTTAAAAACTCATCGAGGAAGAACCAGTCCATATGCGTCCGCCGGACTTCAAAGATTTTCTTCCTGCCTTCCATCAACCCCAGGTCCCAATTCTTTTTCTTCAGGGCATCTTCGCATTCCTCGTAAGCCGGCCCGAAGCGACCCTTGTTCCAGCGCTCTTCAAGATTGCGAAAAAGGGCGCATCCCAGCAGATAGGGGTTGATATCCCGCGGTTGGTGCGCTTTTACCCTGGAGTTATAAAGATTGTAATAGCCGTGTTCTTCCGCGCTCAAAAAGCCTTCCGCAAACAGGCGCTGCAGGATTTTTTCGTGCCAGAAAGTCGCCCAACCCTCGTTTATGATCTTGGTGCGCCGGTAGGGCATGAAGTACTGGGCCTGGGCCTTGATCACACCGAGCACATCTTTTTCCCATTCCAAAGGAGATTTTGGAGAATGCTCGATAAGGTAGCCCAAAAAGTCCACAGTCGGCTCGGGAGGGGTCTTTTTACGCAGCTCCCGCTTTTCTTCCGAAGATACCTCTTTCCCAGTCGGAAGGAGGTCGTCGAACTCACCCCTGGCGGGCAGCTTTTTGGCCCAGCCGAAGAGCCTCTCCCTGGCCTCTTCCTCCGACTCCGGGTGCATCAACTCATCCGGATCTATGTTCCACTGGATAGCTAACCCTGTATCGATGACCTTCTCTACCGCTTCCCGGCCGTAATCCTCCTCGTACTTACGAAAGCGATTTGCCGCTTCCGAGGCGGAAGTGATCATGTCCCTGCGGGCGAGCCTGAAGTGCCGGTTGTTTTTCATGAAATCGTTGTGCGCATAAACATGGGCTATAACCAGCACCTGGATGGGAAAGGGATTAGTTTCCATGAGGTAGGCCCGGACCGGATCACTGTTGAACACCACTTCGTAAGGGACGCCGCGGCCGTGCTCGTACTTCGTTCTTTCTATTTCAAAGTCCCGGCCAAAGCTCCAGTGGGAAAAGTTGACCGGCAGCCGGTAGGCCATGATCTCCAGCATCTTCCGGGCCGGCACAACATCAAATTCCTGGGGCAGGCAATCAAGTCCGAAGTCAGCGGCAATTTCCCGGATCAGCCCGTCGGCTTCATTCAATCTCTTCAGGTCGGTTTTATTCACGGCAGGGCCCGGTATCTTATTCCGGATTCAGAAAAACGCGCAAGGCGGGATAAAGGTCTTCCCGAGACCGGATAATCACCCCGAGCATGGGCGATCCGGCCCACTCTCCCTCGTAATAAAGGAAGTCATCGGACCCCGTCTCCTCAAGCTCCAGGTTGTCCTGAAAAGCCTCCAGAAGCACGGAAGAAGAATACTCGGTCTGGATCTCTCCGTACCCGAAAGCGGCCACTCCCCGTTCCAGCACCGCCTTGAGAGACTGCACCGTCCGTTCCACCTCCCAGTCTTCACCATCGGAAAAATGAAAGGGGTAGACATTCCAGCGGCTGGTGGGATATTCCGTATCGATGAGCTTGACCGCCAGATCGTAGGCGGAAAAGCAGAAGGTCCCGCCGGATTCTCCCTTGTGAAAGAACTCGTGCTCATCCACAAGTTTGGCCTCCGTGGTATGGGCAATGAAGCGGATTTCCGCGTGCTTGTAAATGGTCTTGAGAAAGGAAAGCATCCAGAAAAAGAAAGAACGGGCCAGGTATTTTTGCATGGTGCCCATACTGCCCGAGACATCCATCATGGCCAGGACCACGGCATTGGACTTGTACTCTACATCCTCGGTGAGGGTGCGATAACGCAAATCCGAGCTGTCCAGGTAGGGGCTCTGCTCTTCTTCTGCCTGAGGAAGGGTTTCCTCAGTCTCAAGCAGGCGCTGCGCCTCCTCAGCATCGCCCCGGGCCAGGTTCAGGGCGGTCCTGCAGTCCGCTTCCGGTCTTTCCGTATCCTGCATGAGCCGGGCCACCAGCACCTCGGTTCTCTTGATGGCTTCTTTAATACTGCGCTTCTTATCCAGGCGCGGCTGGATTCCCGATTTCTCTATGGAATCGAATTTCCAGCCCCTGGGTGTCACCATCTCTCGAGCCTCTTTCTGCTGCAGATTGGGAAGGCCGAGGTCTTCGAGCATCATGTTGATAAGCTCTTCCAGCTCGATTTCCGTCTCCAGGTAGTCCACTCCCGGCTCATCCCCAGGCTTCCCGGGCCGGCTCTGTCCCGGCTTGGTCCGCCGGCCGACCACTTTGCCCTTCTTGCCTTCTCCGCTGCCGAACCCGCCTCTCTCCCCTTCATACTGCCCGTGAATGAAGTGGTAACTCTTCACCCCCCGGATAGGCACCCTGACCAGTTGTTTTTCTTTTCGGGTGATAATGGCCTGTTCGCTGATTATGTCTGGAAGGTTCCGGCGGATGGCTTCCTTGATCTTCTCCCGGTGCCGGGCGGTGTCTGTTCGCCCCCGCGGGGCGGAGTCATAATCCGGCTGAATAACCGCCAAGACTACTCCTCCTTCCTCAACATCTCACCTACGAAACCTAGCAGAGCTTCGGCGCAAACCGGACAGTAACCCTTTTCCAGCAGCTTGGACACCGCCTCTTCTTTGCGTTTCAGGGTCTTGGGATCCTTCCTGGTCTTGTCCGTCAGGGTGAGGGAAACGATATTTTTCAGATCCACGATCAGCTTCTTTTCGATTGCATCGTGCAGCGGCGGGTAGTTGTTGAAATCGAAGCTTTCCCCCCGGTCCAGGGCGTCCGCCTTGAAAACAAACAGCCCCTGGCGGAACTCGCTCTTGGCGCCTTCGGATAGGCCGATCATCTCTTCGATGGATCGCATGAGCTTTTCGTCCGGTTCCTGCTCTTCCTGGGTGACCGGATCGATGATCTTTCTCTTCAGGCAGTAGGCGGTGGCATTCTTCATATAATTATCGAAGAGGGCCTGGGCCTGGTCCTCATAGGCATAGAGAAAGGCCCTGTTTATCTCTTTCCGGGCTTTCTCCCGGTATTCCGATAGTACACTTCCCTTCTCCGCCAGCAGGAGGTCCGTATAACGGCTCCTTTCCTCCTCGGAAAAGCCAATGTGATGCTCGAACTGGTGTTTCAGGGCCCGGATAATGTCCACCGGGTTGATGCAGGCAGCTCCGTCCTTGGCGCCTCCCAATGAAATGTTGAGGGCATTCATGATAAATCTAGGGCTGATCCCGGTCATGCCTTCGGCCTTTTCCTTGCCCTCCAGCCAGAGCTTTTTCACATCCACCGGGTCTTTCTCCTTTTCCATGATGGCTTCACCGTTATAGTACCTGGCCTTCTTGATCTCATCGATGCCCAGGGTGGAGGGCTTGAGGCGGGTCAAAACGGCGAAAAGGCCGGCCATCTCCAGGGTCAGCGGGGCGATGTGCACCCTCTCATGAAACTCGCTCCGGGAGATGAGCTTGCGGTAGATAGCCACCTCGCCCCGGACCCGCAGGTTATAGGGCACATAGATCGGGTACATCCGGTCATGCAGGGCTTCGTTTTCCTTGGCGACCTTGAACTTCTCGAACTCCGTCTGGTTGGTATGGCTCAAGATAACGGTGTCCACATATGTCTGGGGAAAGCCGGGAGCCTTGATCAACTGCTCCTGGGCCACCGTGATCAGTACGTAATGAAATTTAATGTCGCATTTCAGTATCTCGATATATTCGATGAGCCCGCGGTTGGCGATCTGAATCTCCCCGTCGAAGCGATAACCCAGGGGGTGACCTTCTCCGTACTTGGTGATCTTGCCCAGATCCACGTGGCCGATCAGCTCGGAAATATCCTGGTTCTTCGGATCTGAAGGCTGGAAGGTACCGATTCCCGTCCGCGCCCGTTCGCTCAAGCGGACCTGGACCACCGGCATATCTTCCCACTTATAGTTACCGCTGTGGTCCTGGTACCGCTCATCAGTGGTCAACTCGTATTTGCAGACCGGGCACAGATCGCCTTCGACTTTCACCCCCAGAAGCCCTTCGAATTCCTGCCTCTGCGAGCGCGGAATAAGGTGGAGCGGTTCTTCATGGATGGGGCAATCCTTGATGGCGTAAACCGGGGTTTCCATTTTCTCCAGGCCGCGGCGCAGCAATGTGGCTATGGTCGATTTTCCGGAAGAGACCGGGCCTACCATTATCAGGATCCGCTTCCCTGTTTCGGTACGGTTGGCGCCGGCGCGGAAGAAGCGGACCAGATCATGCAACACCTCCTCGATACCGAATATCTCTTCAGAAAAAAAATTGTAGCGTACCTCGTCCTCATAGTGCGGCAATTTTTCAAATTCGGTGATCTCCGTAGTGCCCTTCTGCACGATCATGTCGTAAATCCGGCTCGGCGCGAATTGGGCGATCTTGGCATCTTCATGCACCAGGGCCATATATTCGGTCATGGTGCCTTCCCAACTGCCATTTTTCTTTGACTTGGACTGCTGGATCAAGGCATCCAGAGATTCTTCGAAGCGAGCCTTTTTCTCATTCACATTTTCCTCCCCTCCCTAGTTGGAATCCTGTATTCGGCAACCTCCGGAAATTGCAGTTTTTGATGCCCATAATATCACTCCAAAGACCTCTCCTTCCGACGGAATTCTTCCCCCCGGAGACTGTCAGCCGGCAATTATCTTGACTTACACCGTACTACTATAATTATACTTATTTTTAATTATTATTTCCAGATTTGTAGGGTATATTGAGAGGCTTTTCTGCATTTTATTTTACAATCGCTTCTCCTCAAGCATTTCCCGAACCAAAGACCCGGCTGCGGATAGCGCATCATCACCCTCCTGACATGCCTGCCGCTCGAATCCAGGGAAGCGATTTAATTTTTACAGAAAAACTTAAGCGCTCCGGACGTCAGAGAAATCCTGGCGAGCTATTTTTTCAGTCTGCCTGATAGCAGCTTATCTTTTAACGGCGCTCGCTTCCCGAATCAGGAGAAGATCGGCAAAAGAAAATACCTTCTCATGGTTCATCTTCGACCTCTTCGGCCGGGTTCATTTTAAGATCTCTTTCGAACTTAAATTCTTTCTCGGTAAATACCTTGAAAGCCGCCTCTACAACTTCCTGATCATAATGAACACCGCTATTCATTGAAATCTCTTCAAAGGCCCTATGAATGCCAAGGGCGGGCCGGTACGGTCTGTGAGACATCATCGGCTCTACGACGTCTGCCACGACTATTATCCTGGCTTCAATCAATATATCTTTACCCGTTAGCCCATTTGGATACCCGGAACCATCGATTCTTTCATGATGCTGCAAAACAATATCGGCAACAGGCCACGGAAAATCTATTGTTTTCAGTATGTCATAACCTACCTGAGGATGTATTTTAATCAACTCGAACTCTATTTCAGTCAATTTGCCCGGTTTAGTCAGGATCTCCGAGGGCACCGCTATTTTCCCTATATCGTGGATCAATCCTGATATTTGGATTCCTTGAATAATATCCTCCGAGAGCTTCATTTCCTCGGCAATCTTAAAAGCAAAAGATGTAGTTCGCCTTTGATGCCCGGCAGTATACGGGTCCCTCGTCTCAATTACCTTTCCCATGGCAAATATGATTCCATCAATGATTTTATGTAACTTACTGAGAGTATCTTCGAGCTTATTTCCGGTCCGCCTCAGGTCGGTAATATCCTGGACCGTTCCAATCATTTTCACCGGATTCCCGTTTCCATCAAATCGAACTTCCGCCTGTTCATGGACGATGCGCTCCGTGCCATCCGGAAGAACGATTCGATGGTCAATGCTGTAAGCTTGCTTTGTATATAGGGCCTCATCAACGGCTTTTTTAACAAGTTCCCTATCGTCCGGATGAACGGTATTTAAGAAGGCCTCATAATTGGCCCCGAATTTCTCCGGGCTGAGACCGAAAATCCGATAGATTTCATCGGACCAGTTCAGCTTATTTTTTTTAATATCCCAGACCCAGTTTCCGATATGCGCAATTAGTTGTGTGGCAGTTAAAAATTGTCTTTTCTTGCGGAGAACTCTCTCAACCTTTTCCCGTTTTTCAATTTCCGCCGTATGCCTGGCTGTTCTCTCATTCACTTTTCGGTCAAGCTTTTGATTTAATAATCTTAATTCTTTCTCTGCCTTTGCAAGTTTGTTATTCGCCTGGAGAAGCTGCTGGTTCTTCTGGATGGTGGCTTCATATAGGGAAACAAGG
>CAZERV010000129.1:0-6547 GCA_964514815.1 uncultured Spirochaetaceae bacterium
AGAAATTCGAGTGCTTCTTGCAAATCCCTGTTCTCTGAATAATAGTGATTTTCCCTTTCTTCAGCGGTCAAACCGACCAGCTCGTGGCTGGAATAGTGAATCCAGAAATCATCCTTTTCAGACTCAAGCACATGAAGGCGGCAGTAATAGTCGGGATGAACGGGCATCTGTTGGGGCAGATATTTTCTGATCTTGTAATCATGCACTGCTATCTTGATGTCCCGGCGGGGAATGCCTTTGGCCATCACGATCTCTACGAGATGATTGATCGTCCGGCCCGTATCGAATATATCATCGATTATAAGGACCTGGTCCCCCTGGCGGAGATGCTCCGGGTTATACGTCCATCCTTCCACCTGCACCTGCTGCTGTTCCTTGATATTGGAATAAGACCTGGCAACCACCGCGGCATAGTAGACGGGCCGAGCGTTTTTCCGCACCAGCTTGAAATATTCGCTGATCACGTTGCCCAGGTAAGCTCCTCCCCTGAGAGATACATAAATCACGTCCGGGATAAAACCGGACCGGTAAATCCGGTAAGCCAGTTTGATCGCATTGTTCCGGATGGACCGGTAGGAAAGAAACTCTTTTTTCATAATTCTTCAGTCCTCGGGGTCTTTAATCAGAGTAATAATCAATTCTTCTTTTTGCCTTAAGATTTTAATTTTAAACAAGCCGGCATCACTTTTATTGAGGGCCTGGAAATAGTCCGGAAGACTCTTGACCTGCCGGCCGTCTATTTCCAGGATGATATCACCCCGTTTAAAACCGGCACGATAGACCCGTGTCGAGCGGAACACCTGGACAATCCAAACCACCGTATCTTCACTGCCTTTGCCGCTTTTAGCGGGGCTTTCTCCGACTTCCACCAGCATTCCCGGCCATAAATCCCCGGTTCTGGCGATCAGCTTTTGTTCATCTTCCCGCACAGAAATTTTTACCGGGAGGCTGATTTTTTCACCATTCCGAATGGCCTCAAAATGGGCCAGGCTGTCGATTTCTAGATCGCCGACAATTTGTATCAAATCATCCGCGCTCTTTACTCTCCCATTATTTACCCGGGTAATGATATCTCCCGGCAAAAATCCTGTCCTGCCGGCAGGGGAGTCCCGGTATAGATTCATTACCAGGGCTCCTTTGGGATCTCCCGGCTGCTGATCGCGAGCCATGACCCCCAACCAACCGTAAATGACTATGCCCGTCTCGATGAAGTCATTAATGGCTTTTTTGGCATTGTTTATGGGAATGGCAAAACCGAATCCCATATAATTTCCGGTGGTCGAGGCAATCCAGGTATTGATGCCGATCAACTGCCCATGGATATTAACCAGGGCTCCGCCTGAGTTTCCGGGATTGATTGCCGCATCGGTCTGGATAAAATCGCTGATATTGTTGCCGGGTCCTCCCCTCCTGTTGAGGGCACTGACGATGCCCGCGGTCATCGTTGATTCCAGACCGAGAGGGTTGCCGACTGCGATCACCCAATCCCCTACCTTAAGCTCGTCAGAATTACCAAGCTCGGCAACGGGGATCGCATCTTCGGATGTAAATACCAGTAGAGCCAGGTCTTTTCGTTCGTCCCGGCCGACCGTGGCTGCCTCGAATTTCCTGCCGTTATAGAGGGAGACGCTTATCTCATCGGCATCACCTATAACATGATTATTGGTGAGCACATATACTTTCTCTCCATCCCTCCTGACTATTACCCCGGAGCCGAGACCGGGCCTTCGAAATTCCCGTTCATCGGGGGAACCTTCCTTCAGGCCCTCCGGATCCGGTTGTCTTATTATTTCCTCCACATTGACTTCAACCACTACGGGAATGACTTTTCGAGCCACCGCCCTGAAGGAGCTTTGAAATCTCCGCAAAATAGCCGTTCCCTCGCTGTCCGGGTCGGGCTGTTCGGCTACTGCGCCGGCAGATACGGAGGGAGGTACAAAATAGAGAGTAACCAGAATTAATAAACTAAAAAATCTTCTCAATACTTTTGCTCCGAAAATTCGGGTTAGTTTTTTGAATTGAAAGAAGTGAGAATCTCGGTCCGGTCCTTTAATACAACAATGGTGTGTTCAAAATGAGCGGAATCCTTGCCGTCCGTGGTAACTACGGTCCAATTATCGTTTAAAAGCTTAACCTCCCAGGTGCCGGTAGTAAACATAGGCTCTAAAGCAATTACCATACCGGCTTTTAAGCGGGGGTTGGGGCCCGAGTTGACGTAATTTGGAATCTGTGGATCTTCGTGCTGGGAAAAGCCGACCCCGTGTCCGCAGTACTGCCGGACAACTTCCATATTATTTTCTTTTGCATGCTTGTAGATTGCCTGGGAGATATCGCTTACCCGATTGCCGATAACAGCCTGACGGATTCCGTTATACAGGCTTTCTTCGGTTATTTTGAGCAAACGCTTCCGGCTTCCCGAAATCTCCCCTACCCCTATGGTAAACGCTGCATCACTAAAATATCCGCTCAGCTCTACCCCGCAGTCCAGACTTACAAGATCCCCATTTTTCAGCTTCCTTTTGCTGGGGATGCCGTGAATGACCTCTTCATTGATTGAGACACAGAGAGCGGCCGGATAATTCAAATAACCCAGGAAAGCCGGCCTGGCCCCCTTGCTCGTGATGTAGTGCCTGGTAAACGCATCCAGCTCCAGGGTTGTAACGCCCTCATCGATCAGTTTCTCAAGACCTTTGAAAGTTTCAGTCAGGATCTTAGACGATTCTTTGATCCTGGAAATATCCAGGCTGTTTTTTAATTTTATCATAATCGTTTATTGGTCCTGCTTCTCTTCCTTAGGTTTTTCAGGTTTTTCTTTTTTACCGGGTTTTTCCAGCGATGAAAAGATCTTCTCGGCCCCGTCTCCGAAAGAATCTGAGATGATCTTCCCCACACTCTCCGTATTGGTGGCGGTGATGATGACTTTCCCTTCCGTAATGACACCCTGCTCCACATTAAGCCTGGGAGTGGTAATATTGCCGAGCACTTTTCCGCTCTGGATGAGGTTCACTTCTTCGGTGGCGGTAATATTACCGATCATTGTCCCGGCTATGGTGACTCTTCGGGCCATAATATCCGTTTTGACTTTCCCGGTTGGACCCACTATCAACTTATCATCTGTTTTAATATCGCCTTCAAACTTACCTTCTATCAGAATTGAGCCGTTTACGTAGAATCGACCCTCAAATATCGAACCTTCTCCTATAATGCAGCTATTAACGTCGTTTTTCGCAGCCATATCCACTCCTCTTTTTTTTTATCCTCGCAGGCAAAAATATCACTTTTTTTGGGCCTCTTCAAGGTTTTTTAACAGGAGCCGCGAGTGAAGATTTTCCGGATTCAAATCCAGTGAATATTTCAATTCTCTTTTTGCTGAGACAATATCCCCCTGGGAAAAATAGATTTCGCCCAAACGCGAGCGCATCAATGAACGGTATTTATTCTGCTCGGGCGCGAAAGTTTTTTCCAGCAGCAAGTTTTCAGCCTTTCTCAATTCCGTCAGGGCCGGGGAGAACTTCCGGTCGGTTTTAAGAACCAGGGCCAGGTTATATCTCACCTGCCAGTTATCCTGCCCGGAAAGACTTTTTTTCAGCAATTCGGAAGCGGCTAAATAATTTTCTTCCAAAGCCGCAACGATCCCTTTAAAATGAAGAAGCCAGGAAGCATCGCTAATTCCGGCATTGATTTCAAACTGCCTGAGAGCGGTTTTTGCCCCCTGAAGATCACCAAACTCCAATAGGTAGGTGGTCAGGGTTTTGCATAGATACTCATTTTCAGGAAATAGATTATACTGGTTCCAGAGCCTTGCCTGATATACAGTCGGTGAGCCGCTTGAATTGCTCAATTCCAGGTATTTCAGGTTAGCATCGCTGTCCCGAGGGTGCTTTTTCAGAAAGGACTCCAGAACGGCCAATGCTTGCTTTTTTTCTCCCCTTTTAGTAAGGCTGTCTGCATAGACGAGTATTACCTCTTTTTCGGCCGGGAAATTACGGAAAGCTTTTTCAAGGTAGAGATAGGCTGCTTCAAAATCCTGGTCTTCCTCCAGGAGGGCGGCCAAATTGAGATAGGGCTTCCAGGAGAAGTCCGGACCTGCGGTTATCGTTCGATGATAATAGAATTGCGCCTGCTCATCATGTTTCATGAGCGAATACACATCCGCCAGCAGAAGAATCAAATCGGTTCTTTCAGGTTTTATCGATATAACACGTTTCAAACGTCTCTCCGCTTCCTCGAGCCGACCCGCATCAAAGGCGATGAATACGGCCGGCTCATCATATTTCTCTTTATTCAGATTATTCTTAATTATTTCAAAAGCCCTTTCCGGACGGCCTTCCTTCATCCAAAGGATGGCGGCGTCGAGAAGCAGGCGTTCATCCTGCCATTCTTTTCCTGCTTTTTCTATTCGAGTGGGCTCGATAAGATGATTGAGTGAAATGAGGGACTGCAAAAGCGGTGAGATCGATTCTTGCCGAATATCAATACCTCTCTCGGAAAGGAAAAAAGCTTCCGCCCGGAGATATTGGAACCATTCCTGTGTGGTTTCATCCGACCCCCTGGGTCGGAAAGAATATTTGTTAAGTTCCTCTTTTTCCTGTTCGGAAAGCCCTTTCCCGGTACGCAAACCTGCATAGATGACGAGCCCCCGGATGGCGGTGCTACCGGGAATCTTTTGGAACGCTCTCCGGGCAAGAACGGCGAATTTAGTATAGTCTCTTTGCGAATCTGATAGGGCAAATGCCCGTTTCAATACTCTTAGCAGAGAATATTCACTGTGAGCTAATTCCAGCGCGTTCTGCAAGACATCGAATGCTTTGTCAGAATAGCCCAGACTAAGGTCGTAGTCGGTCCTGTCAAGAATCTTTTCAAACCTCTCCCCTTCTCCTGCAGCCCGTCGGGTCCGAAGATAAAGATACCCCAGGATAGTGGCGACGATTATCAGGAAGAGAGAGACTAACAGGCTCTTGAAAAATACTTTTTTCACTTTCAAAGATTCTGCTGTTTGCGTATGCCGTCAAGTACTCCGTTGATAAACCGGTAAGATTCATCAGTGCCGAATTCCTTAGCGATGTCAATTGCTTCGTCAATTGTCACCGAAGGCGGGATATCTTTTTGGTATAGCAAACAATAAACACTCATGCGGAGAATGGCCAGATCGACCTTGTTCAACCTGGAAAAATCCCAATGCTCCAGTTGTCTCTCTATATTTCCATCAATACTTTTAAGATTTTCAATGGTTCCTTGAATGATCAGGCGGGCGAAGGACAGGGTTTCTTCCTTCATTTTTTTCAGCCTATCTTCATCCAGCCAGGAAAGCTTCAACTGTTGTTTGATGTCGGTATAAGACAGATTATAACTGAAAAGAGCTTGAAAAGCTATTATTCTGGCTTTTCTTCTGGTGCCCATACGAATTAAGGAAGATTTTCTGTAAAGATCTTTATTTCGGCCTTCTTTTTGAGCTCATCCAGCAGTTCCAGGAGCGCTTGCTGAAAATATTCAGCCTGCTTTCTCAGCATCAACTGCGCCTTGATTTCTTCCTTGATGGTTATTTTATGCTGGGGTGGAATGGTGTCGTTTAAGCCGAGAAGCTTAAAGGGATTTTTCTCCATGACTCTAATAATATGAAAGCCTATATTCGATTGGAGAACACCGCTGACCGCGCCTTCTTTCATCTTAAAGGGGGCTTCAAAAAAATCTTTGCCTAATAACTGTTTTCTGGCTTTATCATCCCGCCGCAGATATCCGAAATCTCCTCCCCGGTATCTGGAATTCTTATCGTCCGAATATTTTACCACCAGATCCTCAAAAGCGGCTCCATTTTGCAATTCACGGTAAATATCCAGGGCACGTTGCCGGGCCTGATCCTTTTCCTCTTTAGAAAGCAAATTCCTGGTATCGATATAAATATGTTTAAACCTGACCAGGTCAGGTGAAACAAAGGTAGTTTTATTGGACTCATAAAAATCTTCAATCTCTGCTTGAGACGGCTCGCCAAGAGAGTTAAAAAAAGGCTGCTTTTTTTTCATGACAAATTTTTGCTGCAGGATCGCATTTTCCATCTGCTCGAGATATTCTTCGTAGGACATTCCCGATTGTTGAAGCAAGGTTTTGAATTCCGCATCGGTCAATTCCCGATTCAAATTGAGGCTTAATCCCCCCTGCTGCCTGGCCTGCTTGATTTTTGCATCTATTTCCGTCCTGGTTACCGTAATGTTATCCATATGAGCCGCCTGGTCTATCAGTATTTCGCCGATCAAAAGATCCAGGAGCCGCCTGCGGTCTTCAGTCAAAAGCCTCGATTTTGTTCTCTCTTCGATTAATTGCAGCTTCTGGATGAACTGTTTAACTGTGATGACTTTGAATTTTTCCAATTTTACCGTGGCTACCGGTTTATCTATTAATTGGGCAGATATGAGATTTGCCGTAAACAGCAGCGGCAGAAGGCAGGATATTATTCTTATCATCTATGTATACAATCCTTAAAATCTAATTTTTCGCTAGCGTTTGGGTCCATTGAGATACCCCTACCCTACTCCCCTGCGGGGACGAAGAC
>CAZERV010000130.1:0-6544 GCA_964514815.1 uncultured Spirochaetaceae bacterium
CGGTGGCCAGCCTGATCAGTCTTTTTGACCGCCGGACCAGCTTATTATTAACCGGGGTAAGATCTACCATGAGATTGTTATAGACCTTGCCCAACCTGATCATGGAGGCGGTGGTGATCATGTTTAAAACAAGCTTCTGGGCCGTTCCGGCCTTCATTCTGGTAGAGCCGGCCACGATCTCTGGACCCACATCTATGTAAATCCGGTAATCCGCCTCAGCGAAGGTTTTTGATTTCTTATTACAGCTTAAGGCTACCACCTTTGCCCCGACTTCCCTGCCCCTCCTCATGGCGCCAATCACAAAAGGAGCCTGCCCGCTGGCCGTAATTCCCACCACCACGTCCTTTTCACAGACATTGACGGCATCTATGGCCTTTACGCCTTCTTCCATTTTATCTTCCACCCATTCCACCGATCTGACCAGGGCTTCTCTTCCCCCGGCAATGATTCCCTGGACCATTTCCGGGGGGGTGCCGAAGGTAGGGGGGCACTCCGAAGCATCGAGAACGCCCAGTCTTCCCGATGTTCCGGCGCCAACGTATATTAATTTTCCGCCTCTCCGAAAAGATTCGACTACCCGATCCACGACCCGGGCAATACTGTCAAGCTCCCGCTCCACCGCAGGGGGCACCTGCCTGTCTTCATTATTGATGATGCGCAAGATTTCCGGAGTCGTCTTTTTGTCGATTCCGATGGAATTAGGGTTTGGCTGCTCCGTGGTTAAATGATCGAGATAGTCCATGGATCTATAATAGCGAATTATTAGAATAATTTCGAGCAATCGAGGCCTGGCGGTGGTGTTAGAATTCCTTCGTGATGTTGCGAAGCAACTTTCAGTCATGTTAGAGTCATAGCCGGAGGAGACATCGGCATGGATAAACGCCTTCCGGGCCTGCTGAAAGAGTGGAGAGAGCGGAAAGGAAACGTAATCCCGCTTCTGCAAAAGACCCAGGAAATCTACGGCTATCTACCGGTAGAGGCTATGGAGGAGATAGCCAGGGTAACCGGCAGGTCCCCGGCTCAAATTAACGGGATCGCAACTTTTTACGCCCAATTTCGATTTCAGCCCCGGGGAAAACATACCCTGAAAGTCTGCCACGGCACCGCCTGTCATGTGAACGGCGCGGATGCGATGGACACCGCCTTGAAAACGGATCTCGGCGTCGAGCCCGGTGAAACCTCGGAGGACGGCCAGTTTACCCTGGAAAAAGTGGCCTGTTTGGGCTGCTGTTCCCTGGCCCCGGTGGTTATGATCGATCAGGAAGTGCTGGGCCGTCTCAACTGGAGAAAGCTTTTGAAAACTGTGGGAAAGTTAAAAAAAGATGAAAGTTAAGGAAATCGTCGTCGGACTGGGTTCCTGCGGGATCGCGGCAGGGGCAAAACAGGTCTATCAAGCCTTTCGACAGAAAGTAGAGGAGGCCGGGCTGGAAGTCAAGATCTCTTCGACCGGTTGTATCGGCGCCTGTCATAAAGAGCCCATCCTCGAAGTCCGCCATACCGATGGAAGCCGGGTATTATACGGCGGAGTGAATAAAGAAACGGTTCCCGAGATCATAGCGAGCCACATCTTAAACGGAGTAGTGCTTGAAGAGCTCATCATCCCGGAGGATTATCCCTATCTGGCAAAACAGAAGAAAATCGTTCTGGTAAACTCGGGGCTGATCGATCCGGAGTCCATCCGGGCTTATCTGGCGGTTAACGGCTATTCGTCCCTCAGGAAGGCGATCGAATCGATGAGCCCCGCAGAGGTCGTCGAGGAGGTGAAAGCCTCCGGGCTGCGCGGGCGGGGCGGCGCCGGATTTCCCACCGGATTAAAGTGGGGCTTCGCGGCTGCGGCGAAATCCGCCAAGAAATACATGGTCTGCAACGCAGACGAAGGGGACCCGGGAGCGTTCATGGACCGCTCCCTGCTGGAAGGAGACCCCCATGCGGTAATGGAAGGCCTGATTATCGGCGCCTATGCTATAGGGGCCGATGAAGGCTATGTTTACGTGCGGGCCGAATACCCCCTGGCCATCCAGCGGTTGAAAATAGCCATCGGTGAGGCAGAGAAATGGGATTTCCTCGGCGACCATATCCTGGACAGTGATTTTTCCTTCCACATTCATATCAAAGAAGGCGCCGGCGCCTTTGTCTGCGGGGAGGAAACGGCCTTGATGGCCTCGGTGGAGGGAAGGAGGGGAATGCCCCGCTTACGGCCTCCCTTTCCGGCCGAGAAGGGGCTGTGGGGCTGTCCGACCAATATCAATAATGTCGAGACCCTGGCCAATATTCCCCATATTATCCGCCTGGGAGGAAGAGCGTTTGCCGCCTTAGGCACCGAGAAGAGCAAGGGGACCAAGGTCTTTGCCCTGGCCGGAAAGATCAAGTACGGGGGAATGGTCGAAGTGCCCATGGGAATAACCATGCGGGAGGTGATCTTCGATATCGGAGGGGGCATCAAGGAAGATAAAGAGTTCAAGGCCGTCCAGTTGGGCGGTCCGTCCGGGGGATGCATCCCCGCCGGGCTGTTGGACACCCCGGTAGATTACGATTCCCTCACCGCTACCGGCGCGATCATGGGTTCCGGCGGCATGGTGGTGATGGATGAATCCACCTGCATGGTGGATGTGGCCAGGTATTTCCTCGGCTTTACCCAAAATGAATCCTGCGGGAAATGCACCTTCTGCCGGATCGGCACCAAGAGAATGCTGGAAATTCTGGAGCGCATCACCAGGGGCGAAGGGAAATTGGAGGACCTGGACACGCTTGAAGACCTGGCCTGTAAGATAAAGATCTCCTCTCTCTGCGCCCTGGGCCAGACCGCGCCCAATCCCGTGCTGACCACCTTGAAATATTTTCGGGAAGAGTATGAAGAGCATATTAAGAACCGAAGATGCCCCGCCCTGCAGTGTAAGGCCCTGATTTATTTTGAAATCCTGGATGCTTGCACGGGCTGTACCGTGTGCGCCAAATCCTGCCCCACCCAGGCGATAACCGGGGAGAGGAAAAAACTGCACCGCCTGGACCAGGAGATCTGCATCCGGTGCGGACGCTGTTATGAGGACTGCAGGTTTGACGCTATTGAGATCAAGACAGGAGCCAGGAGTTGAGTACCCGGGACGACCGAATAAAGATTACTTTAAATGGGGAGACGCTCGAGGCAGCTTCCGGAAAGACGATTCTCGAAGTAGCAGCCGAACAAAATATTGAAATCCCCACTCTCTGCCATGACCCGCGTCTTGAGCCGTACGGTTCCTGCTGGCTCTGCCTGGTGCACGTGGAAGGCGCCAGGGGCTTCGTCCCGGCCTGTTCCGCTATGGTCAGGCCGGGGATGGTTATTACCACCGATTCGCCCGCGGTCCTGAGCGCCCGAAAGACAGCCCTGGACCTGCTTCTTTCCAATCATTACGGGGACTGCAAGGCCCCCTGCACCCTGACCTGCCCCTCCAATATAGACGTTCAGGGCTATGTGGGACTCATTGCCAACAAGAGATACGGGGAAGCCCTGGAGCTGATCAAGAAAGACAATCCCTTCCCCTCGGTCTGCGGCCGGGTATGCCCCAGGCCCTGTGAAGATGAATGCCGGCGGCACCTGGTGGACCAGCCGGTGGCGATAGACTGGCTCAAACGATACGTGGCCGACCTGGACCTGTTTTCCGAAAACAGCTACGATCCGATCTGTGCCGGAGCGAACGGTAAAAAAGTAGCCGTTGTTGGAGCGGGACCGGGAGGCCTTTCCGCGGCCTATTACCTGGCCCAGGGGGGTGTTTCCGTAACCGTCTTCGAAGCCCAGGAAAAGGCCGGCGGTATGCTCCGCTACGGGATACCCGATTACCGGCTTCCCCAGGATCTCTTGGACCTGGAGATCGCTACCGTTCTCCGGCTGGGGGTAAAGCTTAAGACCGGGGTCCGTTTGGGAAAGGACATCCGGTTGAATGAGCTGCGGGAGAGCTACGATGCGGTGGTCCTGGCCCTGGGCGCCTGGAAGAGCCGCAGCTTAAGGGTGCCGGGTGAGGATCATCCCGGGGTGCTTTCCGGAATCGATTTCTTGCATGAGATCGCCTGCGGCAGAAAGGTGAAGGTAGGCCCCAGGGTAGCGGTCATCGGGGGAGGCAATACGGCGATCGATGCCGCCCGGGTCTCCGTCCGCTTAGGCGCTTCTGAGGTATACTTGTTCTACCGCAGGACCCGCAAGGAAATGCCCGCCTCGGAAGCTGAAATCGATGAAGCCCTGGAAGAAGGGGTCAAGATAACATTTTTAGCCGCGCCGGTCAGGATCGACGGAGACGGCAAAGGCTTAAAGAGCATCCGCCTGAACAGGATGGAATTGGGAGAGCCCGATGTCAGCGGCCGGCGCAGGCCGGTCCCGATAAAAGGTTCCGAGTTTGACCGGGAAATCGATACCGTGATCGCGGCCATCGGCCAGTATTCGGAGACCCTGTATCTTGAAGGAGAAGGGGGACTCATCGATGAGCGGTCCAGGCTCATCTGCGATGCCGATACCGGCGCTACCGGATCGGAGGGCGTTTTTGCCGCCGGAGACCTGGTTACCGGTCCGGATATCGCCATCAGGGCGATTGCCGGCGGCAAGTATGCCGCTTCCTCGGTAATGTCTTACCTGGAAAACAAAAAACCCCGGAACCAAAAAGAGTTTTTAGTCAAAAAGGATGAGCTCGAGAAAGTTACTGAGGATGATTATAAGGATGAAAAGAAGATTCCCCGGGAAATAATGCCGGTGGCGCCCGCGGAGGAGCGGAAGCGCAATTTTCAAGAGATTGAGCTGGGCTACAGTGAGGAGCAGGTGCTGAAGGAGGCCTCGCGCTGCCTGGAATGCGGCTGCCAGGACATTTACGAGTGCCGGCTCAAGCGCTACGGAGAAGAATACCGGGCCTCGGCAGCCGGGCTGATAGGGGAGTTTCAGAAACATCCTGTCGATGAAAGCCATCCCTTCATTGCCAGGGACCAATCCAGGTGCATTCTCTGCGGCCGCTGTGTGCGTATTTGCCTGGAGGTGCAGGGAATCGGCGCGCTCGGCTACATTGAGCGCGGCTTTTCCTCCTTTATCGCTCCTTCCTTTAACAAGCCTTTGGGTGAAGACGATCTCTGCATCGGCTGCGGGCAGTGCGTTTCTTCCTGTCCGGTGGGAGCGCTTACCGAGAAAAATGTTTCGGGCAAGACGGTGCCCCTGGAAGAGAGGATCGAAGAGGGCTACTGCCCCCTCTGTTCCATGGCTTGCCCGGTGGAATACCGGCGCCACGGCGGTCTTCCGACCCGGGTGACCGGGCGCCTGGGCCCTGACGGGATCGGCAACCTGTGCGAAAAAGGAAGGTTCCGGAACCTCTTTTTTTATCAGGCTGACTATCGGCCGCTCCACGCCGCCCGGATGCCCGGCCTGGATAACAGAGAAATAAGCCTGGAGGAGGCAAGGACTCATTTAGAGGGGCTCTTGAATCAGTCTTCTAAAATTCTGATGAAGCTTTCTCCCTTTCTGGCCGGCGAGGCGATCGACTACTTCCTGGAAAAAGCTAAAGGGCTCGACTGTTCGGTAAAACCGGGCGGACTCGAAGGCTTGAACCCTGCCTGGCTGGATCTCCTTCCCGGCCCCGGTGAAACCGGTTTTTTTGAAGACCATCGGGCCGATCCGAAAAGAAGGGCTGCCATTGTGGTGGGCAACCTGGAAGACTCCAATAACGTGGCCTTTACAGAGGTCTATCGCTTAAAAAAGCAGGGACTCTTTGAATTGTGGACCGTCGGCAGTGACAGTCCGGTCTGCCGCCGGGTGGCGGATAGGGTTTTTCCCAACCTCTCCCAGCTTCAGGAGGCGTTTCAATATGCGCAGCTTGAAAGAAGAATGGTCGATCTGCTCGTTAACCCGGAAGAAATTCCCAGGATCTGTGAAAGAGAAATCCATAATGTTCTGTTAAAAACCATTATTGAAGCGAGCTTCTCTAAAGAATATCGCCTTACCCTGTTCTGGAACTCCCGCAATTCCGCTTACCTATTGCGTTCTCTGACCGAAAAAGGTCTTTTAAGCCGGAAAATGGAAGACTATGATCTTTTACTGGCCGTGGGCGGCGAAATTGAGGAATCCAGGGAGGCAAAGAGGGTCATCAGGTGGGGAGCCGAGCCCAAAGGAAGCGGCCCTGACGTAGCCGGCCTCTTTCTTCCTCTTCACCAAAGTTTTTTATTTAGAGGGTATACGGAGCCTTCGGGAAGAAAACCCTTCCGGGCCGGGGAGGTGGATCTGAAGCTCCTGGCAACGCAGTCGCTTTTATAAACTTTTATATTTTCACGACTTTGCCGCTGCGCAGACAGCGGGTGCAGATTTTTATAGTGGTTTTTGTTTTACCGATCATGGTACGCATTTTGATCAGGTGGGGTTTCCAGGTTCTCCTGGTCTTATTGTGGGCGTGACTGACGTTATTACCGGCAGTCGTAGATTTTCCGCATATATCGCATTTCCGAGCCATTCCTATCCTGCCTTATCTTCTGTATTGATCTATAGCCCGGGCACTCTACCAGATTTGTTGAATCATGTAAAGGGGGAAACTTTATTTTCATC
>CAZERV010000131.1:0-6485 GCA_964514815.1 uncultured Spirochaetaceae bacterium
GGAGGGGGGTAGAGAATAGCCCCTTGCCCGGGGGCGGTTTCTAAATTAATATAGGTATTTAGTTATGTTCAGAAACTCTTCGACTCCTGCCATTGTCTTGCGGAAAGTCCGGGTCGGTGAAATCCATAAGGGATTAACGCTATTCATACCGGGTAAAGGACTGATCAGCGCCCTTGCCCACGGAGCATTCAAGATAAAAAGCCGCTTCAGGACTCCTTCGGAGCCGTTCGGCTATCTGAAGGTCTATCTCTACCATGAGCCGGTAAAAGATCAGTACAAGATCACCGATATGGAGAGCATCGATCTGTTTGAGGGAATACGAAAGAGTCTGGTCAAGTCTTTTACGGCCTCTCTCTGGGCCGAAGTTATTATAAAATCCTTTGGAGGAGGAGATGGCTCCGGGAGCATGTTTAAGCTTCTGCTTGAGTCCCTGAGATGTTTAAACGATGCTCCTGAAGGCAGGGAGATAACGGTATCCCTGCAATTTCTTCTGCGCTTCCTGAGCTTATCCGGATTCAGCCCCGATTTCAGTACTTGCAGTAAATGTGCAGTCTCACTTGGCCGGGACGAGGCAGGATATTTTTCTCATCACAATCTTTCCTTTTTCTGCTCAAACTGCGCCCGGGCCGATTCCGAGCTTAGATCTTCCTCGTTAATTCTTTCTCCGGGCGCGAGGCGTTATCTTGAGAAAACCCTCTCTCTCCCCCTCATCCAGGCCGCTAAGGTGGGCCTGGATGAGAGGTCATTGACTGCTTTAAAATCAATCATTTACCTCTTTATCCAGGGGATCCTGGAAACGGGGCTCAATACGATCAGGTGCGGGGCAGGTATACTGTGAGAGTATTCGCCGCCCTTCCGGTTCCGCCTGAAACATCAATTATTTTAGAAAAGCTTACTTTTGACCTGAAGAAATATTCACCCGGTCTTAAAGTGGTCGGGCCGCAAGGATTTCATATTACCCTTGTTTTTTTCGGTGAGCTGCAGGAAGCCCGGATCGAACGGGTCATGGGGCTTATAGAAAGCCCGGCCTTGAATATTGCCCGGATAAAGGCTTCGTTGGACGGACTCGGGCAGTTTCCGAAGAAAGGAAATCCCAGGGTAATTTATTGTGCCTTACGCGAGGGCGCCCTTAAGATAATCAAATTCTATCAGACCTTTTATAAGCTTTTAAAAGAGCTGGATAAAAATCTCGCCAGGTACGAAAAAGATTTCATTCCCCACATCACCCTGGCCCGGAATAAGCGGGAGCGCCTTGATCTGGAAGGCTTCACAATTCCGTCCGATTACAACAAGTCCTTTTCCATCAACCGGTTTGTGCTGTATCAATCCATACTAAAGGTCGCAGGCGCCGAATACCGGCCCTTGAAATCTGTGATTTTCACGTAAGGGGTACAATGAGAGCTGTAGATATTATTATGAAGAAGCGGGACGGGGAGGCTCTAGCCCGGGAAGAAATTAATTTTCTTATTAGCGGATATGTGAATAAAGTCATCCCAGACTATCAGATGTCAAGTTTTGCCATGGCTGTATTCTTTCGCGGAATGAGTTTTGAAGAAACCGGTTTCCTGACCCGGGCCATGATCGATTCGGGAGAGGTCATCGATCTTTCCCGGGTAAAGGGATTTCTGGTGGATAAGCACTCCACCGGCGGAGTAGGAGATAAGGTCTCTTTGATTCTGGCTCCCCTGGCTGCGGCCTGCGGGCTCAAGGTACCGATGATGAGCGGCCGATCCCTGGGCCATACCGGAGGAACTTTGGATAAACTCGAATCCATTCCGGGCTATCGTACGGATCTTTCCGCCGATTCTTTCATCGAAGTGGTGGAAAGGGTCGGTTTCTCTATGATCGGCCAGAGCGAGCGGGTGGTGCCGGCAGACCGGCAGATGTACTCCTTGAGAGATGTCACCGCTACGGTAGAATCGATTCCTTTAATAACGGCCAGCATAATGTCGAAAAAGTTTGCCGAAGGGGCCAGGGCTTTTGTCTTTGATGTCAAATGCGGCTCAGGCGCTTTTATGAAGGGCTTTGCGGACGCGGAGCGCCTGGCCGTATCTCTGGTCAATACCGGGAAGAGCCTGGGCAGGAGAATCAATGCCATTATAACGGATATGGACCAGCCTCTGGGCCTTAAGATCGGTAATTTTCTGGAGGTTCGTGAAGCCATTGAATGTCTCCATGGTCGGGGCCCGGAAGACTTGATGGACCTGACGATTCGCCTGACCGGCCGCATGCTTGTCTTAAGCGGAAACGTTCCCGACCTGGAGGCTGCAGAGGAGGAGTGCCGCTTGAAAATTAAGGACGGCTCGGCCTGGCGAAAGTTCCTTGAGAACGTTGAGCTGCAGGGTGGTGATGTTCGTTCCGTTAAGGAACCCGAAAAAGTTCCTCTGGCAAAACAGATCGAGACCCTGCCCTACGCTGAAAGAAAGGAAGCCTATGTCAAACGAATCGATGCCTATAAAGTTGGAATTGCCGCCGGTATGCTGGGAGCCGGTCGGGCCAGGAAAGAGGATCCGATATTCCCGGAAGTCGGTGTGGAGCTTTTGAAAACCCAGGGCGATCCGGTCAGGCCCGGAGAAGGGCTTTGCCTGGTTCACTGCCGGGATACAGGAAGAGTAGAGGAAGCCGGAGAGCTTCTATTAAAAGCTTATACTTTTTCGGAAGAAAGCATACCCCCTCAAAAACGGGTTATGAAAGAGATTGTCGGCCTATGATCTGGGAAAAAGTCGAGACAAACCCGGCGGAAGTCAAAGAGCTTGCCAGGCAGTTCGATCTAAACCTGATCATCTCTTCAGTACTGGTGCGGAGGAATTTGACGGATGTCCGGTCCGTCAGCTTTCTACTCGAGGATGATCTCCGCTTTCTTCATAATCCCTTTCTGTTTCAGGATATGGAAATTGCAGTAAAGCGTATCAATCGGGCCCTAAAAGCACAGGAGAAGATAATGGTCTTCGGCGATAGGGATGTGGACGGCATCACTGCAATGGTCTTGCTGGTTCAGATGCTGAAAGGGTTGGGCGCCAGGGTGGAGTGGCGCCTTCCTACGGGAGAAGAAGATTACGGTCTTTCCGTCCAGGTTATCGAGAGTATCGCCGAGATTGGCATCAACATTCTTATAACCACCGACTGCGGCATCTCAAACATTAAAGAAATCGAGCTGGCTAACAGGATGGGTATTGAGACAATTATCCTGGATCATCATAATCCGCAATCGAGCCTTCCGGAAGCGGTCGCTATCATCAATCCCAAGCTGAAAGAGTGCGGATACCCGTTCAGGGACCTGTCCGGCTGCGCGGTAGCGGCTAAGTTTTCCTGGGCCCTATATTTTTCCAATTCTTCACTCTTTGGAAAGCCGGTCTGGCTCCTGCATCTAAAACCGGATAACGAAGTTTTTTCGGCTACTGCGGTAAAACTCGTTAATCTGGTTGAGAGGGAACGGATCGTTGAGAGCGTGGTGCCCGGGCTTTTAGATGTTAAAAAGACCCGGTTGTTCAAGGCTCTGGCAGGGTGTGAGGTCCTGGTTTATGAAATTCACGAGCAAAAGAAACTTTTGGATAAAATCGGTGTGTCCGGAATCAAGTTGAAAGATATTCAACCTCTTTTGAAAGAACATTTTCCGAGCCTGGCCGGCAAGAGCCTGCTTAAAATCAAAGAGATGAGCAGGATAGCCGTATATGAGGGTTCCAAGTTCGGAGAAATCGATATGCTGGTCAGTCTGTTCAATACCCTGGCATTTAAGCGTGAACGGACGCTGCCTGATGCTCAGCTTCGAGTCATGGACCTGCTTGCGCTGGGAACACTGGCCGATATAATGCCTTTGGTGGACGAAAACAGGATTATCGTAAAAAAAGGATTGGAAATCATTAATCAAATGAACCGCTGCGGCTTGCGGGAGCTCATCATCAACAGGAAACTCTACGGTAAAAGGCTTACGGCCACAGATATAGCCTGGCAGATCTCGCCGGTCCTGAATTCGGCGGGAAGGATGGGCGAGCCTGAAAAGGCGGCCGAGCTTTTGCTCTCGGAGAATCCTGAAGAGGCGGCCGGCCTGGTAGACTATATAGTCAAACTGAACAGGAAAAGGAAAAACCTGGGGGATAAGATCTGGGGTGCCTGTTTTAATACGGCGAAACAAAACTATGAAAAAACGGGGAGCAAATTTACCCTGATATGTAATCCGGAGATCCCACGAGGAATCACCGGAATTTTCGCCGCCCGGCTTTCCAGCTTTTTTAAGGTTCCGGCAATCGTCGTCGCCGTAAGCCCGGGAAAAGCAGTAGGGAGCCTGCGCAGTCCATACCGGATTGCCGATTTTTTAGATTTGTTTGCCGATCTTCTCTTGAGCTATGGAGGGCATGACCGCGCCGCCGGTTTCAGCCTTGAAAGCTCACAACTGCCTCAATTTGAAAAAAGGTTTTATTCCATCGTTGAAGAATACAGTTTTCCGGACCAACTGGAAGAAAAGCTCGCCATCGATGCGGAGGTCCCTCCTTCCTACCTGAACCCCGATCTGATCAGGGTGGTGGAATTTTTTGAACCCTATGGGGCAGCAAATCCGCCGCTTATGTTTCTGACCAGGGGGGTGAGTATCGAGTCACTGGATATAATAGGAAAAAAGGAGGTGTCGCATGTGAAGATGCTCTTAGGGGCTGGGAGATACAAGTGGCCCGCAATATATTGGAATGCCGCGGATAGGGCCGGAAGAGATTTTGATGTTTCCGACACGGTGGATATTGTTTTTAGACTGGCCCGTAATTATTTTCAAAACACCGAATCTCTTCAGCTTACAATCCTGGACCTGAAAAAGTGGGGGGAGTGAGATTATTATTCATCCTGCTCATCTTCGGCAGGACCTTTTGTCTTCCTGCGGATATCCTGTGGGAAGGCACAACGGAAGGGGGCAGGTACTGCTATGTTTCTCCGGAGGCAGGTTATTCCTGGTCAGAAGGAAGAATTTTGCCCCGGGAGGGGCTTTTTTCCTATTTTTTGGAATCGGAATCACCCCTTTACCCGGAGATTGTCTATCCTGCCGGGGTGGACCGGGGGGATATTGTTAGAGGATGGGTTGTTCTTCAAGAGGATCTGGAAAGGCTTACCGTAAATCTAAGCGATCCCGAAGGAAATCGCCTGCAAGAGGCATCCGGATTCAGGGTGGACAAAACACAGGGTTTTTATGTTTGGGGTTTTCACCTGGGTATTCCGAGTCATTTGCCGGGTGGGATTTACAGTCTTACCATCGAAGGAGCGGATGCCCGCCGTTTTTTCATACACCTGGGAACCCTGGAAATAGCAGAGAAAAAATTTGATCGGGAGCAAATAATGCTCGATAGCGGTTTGACTAACTTGATGACCGAGAAGGATGAATGGAAGGACGAGGAGGCTAAAAAATTAAGGGAGCTTATCGAATCCTTTCATCCGGATTCCATATTTCATACCGGCATCTTTATTCTGCCTGTAACCGGAGCCCGGAAGTCTTCCGGATACGCGGACAGACGGGATTACCAATTTTCAGGAGGCGGAGGCTTTCTTTCCGTTCACAACGGCATTGATTTCGCCGCGTCCATGAATACCCCGGTTATGGCCTGCGGGGCGGGAAAGATTGTTTTCTCCGGACTCAGGATTATAACCGGAAATACCGTAGTGCTTGAGCATCTGCCCGGATTCTACTCTTTATACTTTCACCTGGATAATCTAGAGGTTAAGCAGGAGGAGATGGTGCAAACCGGCCAGGTCCTGGGGGGGGTCGGAAAGACCGGATTGGCGACGGGACCACATCTTCACTGGGAAATACGAGTCTCCGGGGTGGCGGTAGACCCTGAAGCCTTTATCAGTACTGCTCTTATTGACAAAACCTCGGTTTCCGGTATTATTAATGGATTAATCCGAAAGGAGAGGAGGTGATTGCCATAGCATCGATAGTTATAGGAGATGATGAAGTTCTTGAGAAAGCGCTCAAACGATTTAAGCGAATGGTTGAGAAAGAAGGGATCATCAGAGAGTGGAAAAGAAGAGAGTATTTTGAAAAACCTTCGACTATTAAAAATAGGAAGCGTAAAGCTCTGGAGAGAAAACGTTTGAAGAAACAACGCAAGTTGAACTCAATGAGGAATTATTAGATTTAAAAACCGTTAAAAAAAGGAAAAGAGGTCCTCCGTGACCTCTTTTTTTTGCCTTACGGGTGCGAAAAGACCGGTCCGGGACGGGGCGGATCGGCCAGGTCCCTATAATATGTGATCGAGAAATTTTTTTGTCCGTTCCTCCCCTGGATTATTGAAGAGCATCTTGGGGGGAGAAGTCTCGATCACTTCGCCGTTATCCATGAACACTACCTGATTGGCTGCCGCCCTGGCAAAACCCATTTCGTGGGAGACCACCAGCATGGTCATTCCATCTTCGGCGAGCTTGAGCATAACATCGAGAACCTCTTTGCCGAAATTTTTACTGGCATTTATGATTCGTATTCTATCTCCCACGGGCATTAAACCTTT
>CAZERV010000132.1:0-2387 GCA_964514815.1 uncultured Spirochaetaceae bacterium
CGACCTGTGGGGATGAAGACACCTGCGGGCATCTATGCTACCCCGTGGGCACCTTCGGTACCCTAGCGGGCATCTATGCTACCCTGCGGGCATCTTCGACCTGTTTGTTAAAAGTAATATCGGTCTGTTTAAAGAGATCATAATATCTGGTTATTTGCTGTGAAGTAGTTATGGCCATTTTTACTCCATCCGTAATACTTTAGAGCAATATATTCCTGCTGTCAATTAAAGAGCAAAAACGAAGCATAAGACTTCGAGTCGGGTCTGCGACAATATTTTATGGTAGAAGCTTTGGGGAAAATCGTATATAATCCACGTGTCCATAGGATGAAACCACCCATAGGATGAAAACATATGTTGTTATTACAGGAAATGCAAAATGCCCGCATCCTGATTGTAGATGATCAGGAAGTAAATGTTCTCCTGCTCGAAAAGTTGCTTAAAGGGGCCGGCTATAAGAATCTAAAGTCAACCACCGATTCTCGTGAGGTCACAAGCATTTACTCTGAGTTTAAACCCGACCTGATTTTGCTTGATTTGAACATGCCCCACTTAGACGGGTTCCAGGTGATGGAAGAGCTGAAAAAAATTGAAAAAGAGATATTTCTTCCTATTTTGGTGCTGACGGCTCTTACGGAACAGGCAGTTCGATTGAGGGCGTTGGTATCCGGGGCCAAGGATTTCCTGAGCAAGCCCTTTGACCGGGCCGAGGTGCTCAATCGCATTCGCAACCTTCTTGAGGTGCGCCTTTTACATAAACAGGTGCTTAACCAGAACAAGATCCTGGAAGAAAAGGTAAGAGAGCGCACCAAAGAATTAAGAGATACCCGCCTGCAGATAATAAGAAGGCTGGGCCGGGCTGTGGAATATAAGGACAATGAAACCGGGCTGCACATAATTCGAATGAGCCGTTTTTCTGTTCTCATCGGGTCTGCCGCAGGACTCGATGATGAGGCGAGTGAGCTGCTTCTCAACGCCAGTCCCATGCATGATATCGGCAAGATCGGTATTCCGGACCAGATCCTGTGCAAACCCGGCAAATTGGACCCCGATGAATGGGAGATCATGAAGACGCATACAACCATAGGCGCAGATCTTTTATCCGATCATGATTCTGAACTGTTAAAGACTGCTCATGAGATTGCCCTGACCCATCATGAAAACTGGGACGGTTCGGGTTATCCGCAGGGGCTGAAGGGAAATGACATTCCTCTATTTGGGCGGATTTGCGCCCTGAGCGACGTCTTTGACGCGCTTACTTCCCAACGGCCGTATAAAAAAGCCTGGACGGTGGAAGACTCGGTTGCCGAGATCAGGAACGGGAGCGGCAAGCAGTTTGATCCGAACCTGGTGGCTTCATTCCTTGGCATACTGCCGGAAATACTGATGATAAGAGAACAGTATGCCGACAACGGGCAAGAAAAATAATAAATTCTTCTTTAATAAAAAATTTGATCCTGCCGAAGTTTCAAAAGCGGTCCGGAACTGGCGGGAAAAGTTTTCCCAGCCTGGGGTTTAGCCTTTCTTCCTGAAACGGAGCTGGAAAATATCGGTCCTCTCCAGGACCTTTTTTCCGAGCTCGGTGTTCCTCTTATAGGCGCAGTATTCCCTGTTCTTCTGGCCGAGGGGAAATTTCAGAGCAAGGGTGTGCTCCTGGTCCGTTTTGAAGAGGTGCCTGAATACCGGGTCTATGATAGGCCTGCTTTACCCGATACCGACCGGCAGGCCTGGATTGACAGCATCAGCAGCGATCTGCAAAGATGGCTGGGCGATAAAGAAAACGGCACTTTATTTATGATCTTTGATGCCCTGGTTGCCAATATCGCCACGATCCTGGATAACCTCTACCTTAGGCTCGGCAGCCATATCCACTACATGGGGGTAAATGCGGGAAGCGAGACCTTCAAGCCCATTCCCTGCCTCTTTGACGGTAAAAAGGTGTTTCAAGGCGCCTTCCTGGCGGTATTTTTAAAAGACCATAAAGGGACGCTGCTCGAACATGGATACCGAGCTCCTGAAGAAACAATAATCGCCACCTCAACGGATGGGAACAGGATCAGGCACATCGATTGGAAGCCGGCTTTTGAAGTATATTGTGAGATGGTAAAGTCCGGGTACAATGTGGCAATAAACAGGGAAAATTTCTATCGTTACGCCGTGCATTTCTCCTTCGGTATTATGCGTATCGACGGCGAGGTACTGGTCCGCATACCGGTGGCGCTGGAAGAGGACGGCTCCCTTTTCTGTATCGGAGAAATACCTCCTCATTCCCTCCTGACCCTTCTTGAATCCCCTGAAGAAGATTCATTGAATACGGTGAAGGCGCTTACTGCCGGCCTTAAAAAAACGGGCCGGGAAAATCTATTACTGTTTTACTGTGCCGGGAG
>CAZERV010000132.1:2487-6246 GCA_964514815.1 uncultured Spirochaetaceae bacterium
GCCGGGAGCCCGGAAGGAATTGACGGCATTAAATGAGCTTTCAGGTTCGGCCAATTTGGCCGGAGCCCTTTCCCTTGGGGAGATAGGAAGCTCAAAGAGGGGCGGGTACCCGCTTTTCCATAATGCGGCCATTGTATTGAGTGAATGGGAAGTATAATGGAGCGGGAACAGATACTGACCATCCTTTATGAAATGGCCCTGGTAATGGGCGGGGAGGTTTACTTACAGCCCCTGCTGACCAAAACCCTTCAGCGCCTATTATATCACACTTCGTTTTCAGGCGGGATGATCCTTTGTACTACTGAAAAATTGGTAGATGAAGCCGGTGACCCCGCTAAAATCGAAGCAACCCTGGAAATGGCCCTGGGCGATAAGAATCTTATTGGCAGGATAGGGGAGAAAATGGTCCTGCCTGCCGAATTATTGAAGGGAGAGGCTGGGATCTTCAGTGATTTATCCCTTCTTTCCGAAATACCCTGCCGGTCCGGCTATTATTCTACCATTCTGAAGCTGCCGGTCCCGGATTATGGAGCGATCCTGCTCCTGTCCCCAGACCAGCCCTCCACCGGCCTGCCTTAACGGTGATCTTTGAGCCGATAACGAACAACTTTTCCAAGGCCATCCAATTATGCCGCCTCAATGAAATGCGCGCCAGGGAAATAATTTCGGACCGGGATAAGGCTCTCTCAGGTCTTCTCCGTTTCAGAGCCACGCTGGATGCATCCCCTGATGCTGTTTTCCTGATAGACCCGCGGGAGATGAAATTCATCGATTTTAACCGGGCTGTGGAGGAAATTACCGGCTACAGCCGGGATGAGCTCTTGAAGATGGGACCGGGGGATATCAAACCGCTCTTCAGCCGGGAAGCCAGGCAGGATTTGTTTGAAAGCCTGATTCAGGGCTCTGGAGCGCAAAACACACTGGATACGGTCCATCAACATAAGGACGGCCGCCGATTCCCCATGGGAGTGAAACTCAGTGTTTTTGAGCAAGAAACCGGTGAGCCTTTGATCATTGCCCTGACCCGCGACCTCACCGTACATAAAAAGGCGGAGGAGAAGCTGCGGGAGAGCGAGAAAAAGTACCGTTATATTAATGAGGAACTGCTCAGGGCGAATCGAGCCCTGAAAGTTATCAGCGCCTACGGAATCGCCATTATCCACGCCGACAAAGAAGATGAGCTTTTACAGAAAATCTGTAATATCATTGTTGAGGAAGCCGGCTATCGTCTGGCCTGGGTAGGATGTGCAGCGGGGGATGAAAAAAAGAGTGTCCGGCCGGCGGCCCGGGCCGGCTTTGAGGACGGGTATCCTGGCTCTATTAAAATAGAAGGAAGGGAACCCGCGGGCACTGCAATCCGCACCGGCAGTCCATGTATAATCCGGGATATCGAGACGGATGAGCGCTCTGCTGCCTGGCGCGGCCGGGTGGTAAAACGCGGCTATGAATCAGTTATCGGGCTACCCTTGAAGCTCCGGGACAATCCTTTCGGCGCCCTGGCGGTTTATTCCACTGATAAGAATGCTTTCGACAGCAATGAAACAAAACCGCTCATGGAACTGGCCGGTGACCTGGCTTTCGGGATAGGGGCCTTAAGAACGAGATCGGAGCAAAAAAAGGCCGAAGAGGCATTAATCAAGGCCTACGAACAGCTCGAGATAAGAGTGAGAGAGCGGACCGCATAGCTGACCGAGGCTAACGAAAAACTGCAGGAGGAGATCAGGATACGCAAGAGGGCCGAGCAGGAGCTGATCAAGGCAAAGGAAGAGGCGGATGCCGCGAACAGGGCGAAATCGGAGTTCTTATCCAGCATGAGCCATGAGCTCCGCACCCCGATGAATGCTATCCTGGGATTCAGCCAGCTCCTTGAGTCTGATACGGAAGAGCCCTTGACGAGCAGCCAGAAGGAGAGTGTCTCTGCGATTTTAAGCGCCGGGCATCATCTCCTGGACCTGATCAATGAGGTACTGGACCTGGCCCGGATTGAATCCGGCAGGCTCTCTCTTTCGATAGAACCGGTAATGCTTGAGCCCCTATTTGAGGAGATTTTCGGCCTTATCTCACCGCTGGCTGAAAAGAAAAACATAAAAATCGTTGATCTGACCCGGGGGAAAATAAATATTTCGGTAATGGCCGACAGAACCAGGCTCAAGCAAGTCCTGCTAAACCTTTTGTCCAACGCTGTTAACTACAACCGGGAATCCGGATCTGTGACCGTCTCCGGTGAAAAACGAGAAGGGGGAAGATTCCGAATAAATATAACCGACACCGGCTGCGGTATTTCAAAGGAAGACCGGAAAAAGCTTTTTCAACCCTTCAGCCGGCTCGGTGCGGACCGGAGCGAAGTTGAAGGGACAGGGATCGGCCTTGCTATCAGCAAGAAACTGATTGAGCTGACGGAGGAGGAGATCGGTGTGGAGAGCGAGCTTGAAAAAGGCAGCACCTTCTGGATAGAGGTACCGCTTGGAGGTGAAGCAGGCGAGACAGGCTTAACGGAAGAAAATATGGGGGAGGGGCAGGCTGCGCCGAATGAGTTAAATCAAAGCATTTTCTAAATAGTAGCGCATGATAGGCCGGGTCTCGGACCTCCTCAAGACCTCGACGAATCCTGCCTGGCGGAAGGCGCAGGCCAGTCCGGTATAGGCAAAGGGGTCCGGAATTTTGTCTTTCTTGGGCTCAACCGGATAGCCTTCCAGGATATCGGCGCCCCGTTCTCCGGCGTATTTCACCGCCGCCTTTAAAAGCTGAAGGGTGACTTTTTTGCGCCTGAAAGGCCTGGCGACAAAGAAGCAGACGATCGACCAGACCGGCTGATCGTCGATTCTCTTAAGTATCCTGGAACGCTCCAGGGCCTGGAAAGCTTCTCTGGGTGCCAGGGAACACCAGGCGATGGCCTCTCCATTTGCATAAGCCAGTAGGCCCGGTATTTCTCCTGCCTCCACTATACACTTTAAAGCCTTCCTGTTCCCCTCGCCTTTTTGCTTCTCGAATTGGGAGCGCTTCAATCTCCACCACATACACCAGCACCCACCGCAGGCTCCCCGCTCGCCGAAGAGCTCCTCCAGGTCCTGCCGGCGCTCAGAGGTAAGAGGATGAATCCTCAGGTCAGGCAGGGTTTGGTCTGCCGGCATAATCGTCTACCCCTTTTAATCGGTTTTAATGAAATAGAACCGCACGCCTATGGAGCCGCCTCCGTCAAAGGCGGTGGCAGGAATCAGATCCAGTATGGGATTTATTTCCAGGAAAATATCGAGGGGTACCTTTTCGAATATATAGGTTATCCCCAGGGGTATACGCACTCCCAGCTTAAACACATTGCCGAAATTTACCCTCCCGCCGACTCCCACATAAATTGCGATATCCCCCTCTGGAATTTCAAAAGGGTTCATGAGGTGGAAGAGATAATCGGCATGGATGAGAAAAGCAGTGTTCTTGAAAAGAGACCAGGCAAAGGCCGCATCCACGGCCATTATATCTCCGAGCCAGAGCTTGGCGCAGATGCCTGTCGGCTCGCCCAATATTATTCCGGCGCCTAAAATATTGCTGCCCGACCAGACGGAATTAACGGAGAAAAGAAAAGCGGGAATGAAAAGTAAAATGATAATGGAACGTTTCATGGCTTTGTCATGATAATTTGTGAACCGGGACGCGTCAAGGATAAGAGAGGTAAAAGCTTATTAAAGCCATTGGTTTTTTACACATAAGCCTATATAATTTTAATATCAGTAAAGGAGGAATAAATGAGGACCTGGAAAACTA
>CAZERV010000133.1:0-3645 GCA_964514815.1 uncultured Spirochaetaceae bacterium
ATCAAGAAATATCTCGATGAATGCTTCAGCGGCGGGGAAATTCACTATATAGATAAGTTTAAGTTCGGGCCCTTTGAGAAATATATGCACGTATCCTATTACCCTTACTTTGAAAATAATGAGATAACCCATGCCCTGGTCTTTTCCCATGACATTACCAGAATAAGTGAGATAGAATCTAAACTCACCAATTATGAGTACCGGGACCCGGTGACCGGATTATTTAACCGAAGATCCCTGGATATTATTCTGGAGAAGGAGATTGAAAAAGCAAAAAGGTCCAGGACGGAAAAGCTGAGAGCAGTCCTCTTTATCAGCCTGAAGAATTTCGCCAAAGTCAATCAAACCTACGGACATCATGTCGGTGACTTATTGCTGGAAAATACGGGCCTGAGGATAAAAAAGAGCCTGAGAACCAGTGACTTCGTTTTCCGGTTCGAAGGAACGGACCTCACCGCGATCCTTACCGATATAGACAGAAATACGGATGCAGCCATTGTCGCCCGCAATATTTACAATGCCGTTTCCATGCCCTATAGATACAAGGATAAGGATATTTTTATTTCCTGTTTTCTAGGTGTTTCGATCTATCCCGATGACGGGGAAGATATAAATACCATCATTCAGAATGCCGCCTCCGCCATGATGGATGCCAAGCAGAGGGGGGAAAAGTTCGTTCTTTTTAATAAGGCTCTGCACGTGCGGGCATTAGAGCGTATGAGCCTGGAGAGCGAACTACAGCGCGCTTTCGATAACCACCAATTTGAGCTTCATTATCAACCGATTGTGGATCGCGATGGTAAAATTTGCGGGGCTGAAGCGCTGATACGCTGGCATCACCCGGAGAGGGGATTGGTACCGCCCTTAGACTTCATCCCGCTGGCTGAGGAAACGGGAATTATTAATTACATCGGTAAGTGGACTCTGTATACCGCCTGCAAACAACTCAAGAGATGGAGCTCAAAATATGATATTTACATATCCGTCAACCTGTGCGCCAAAGAGTTCGATGATGAGCATCTGATTGAGGTTATTGAAAGTGCGCTGCAAAATGCCGGGGGCCTTGACCCAAAGAGCCTGAAGCTGGAGATTACTGAAACTACCTGCATGAACGATCCCCCGGCTGCGATTGAGAAAATGCTGAGGCTGGAGAAGATAGGAATTGATTTATGTATTGATGATTTTGGCACCGGCCAGTCTTCGCTCAGTAATTTGAAAAGGCTGCCCGTTAAGACTTTAAAAATAGATAAAGTCTTTGTCGATGACCTGGTGCATAGCGAGGAGGAAAGGGAGTACCTGGCCAATATCATAAGGACGGTAAAAAGCAGGAAAAAGGTTGTGCTGGTGGAAGGTGTGGAAGATCGAGAACAGGTAGAGCTGCTTAGAAAGATGCAGTGTGATATGATGCAGGGCTTCTATTACAGCAAGCCGGTACGAGCCGAAGAGTTTGAGCAGTATCTGCAAAGCGGAGCCAGACTGCCGCTGTAATATATCGATCGGACCGGGACTTTCGTGCCCTCCGGGGAGTAGGGTGTCCTCATCCCCGCAGGTGACCTTTAGTGCAGCGGAAGTTTGTTCATCGAGGGGAATCTGAGGAGGAAGGCGACATGAATAGTCTGAAAGAGCGGATGTTAGCTGAAATAGAAAAAATCGCCATTATCGATACTCACGAGCACATAATGTCGGAGAGCGATAGAAAAGAATATGCTGTCGATTTTTCCTATCTATTCGCTCATTACAACTCGAGTGATCTGATCTCTGCGGGAATGAGCCCGGGACTCTTGGAGTCTGTCCGGTTTCCCCTTCGTCGATTCAGGGAGAAATTAAACAGGCTATTTCGATCGGGGATGTCCCTTGTCGATCCTGAAAATGAAAGCATGTCACTGGAACAAAGATGGGAGGCGCTGGAGCCGTACTGGGAAGCAATTCGCTTTACCGCTTACGGACGTTGGACGCTGCATGCCTTAAAGGACCTCTTTGGCGTAGAGGACCTCAACCGGGACTCCTACAGGCAGCTTTCAGAGGCAGTCGCCGATTCGAGGAAGCCAGGCTGGTATCGACACGTCTTAAAAGAAAAGGCGAATATTAGTCGATCCATTATCGATCTAGGTACTACTGAAGTCGATCGAGAATTTTTCTCGCCGGTGATAAGAATGGATCATTTTATCGCTGTAGCAGATCGGGCGGACTTAGATTATCTGGAAAAAGAATCGGACATGTCTATCCATTCTCTTGCTGATTTGGAGCACGCACTGAGAGAATCGCTGGCGAAGCATGTTTCTAATGGAGCAGTGGGATTGAAAAGCGGACTCGCCTATTGCCGGACCTTGAAATACGAAAAAGTTACGCACCACGAAGCAGAGGTAGTATTTAACCAAATCTTCAGCCATCTGGGCGAAGGACCTTCCTGGAGTGAAGCAAAGCCGCTTCAAGATTATATGATGCATCGGGTAATAAGGGCTGCAATCGATGCCGGTCTTCCCATCCAGATCCACACGGGTCTACAGGAGGGCAATGAAAACAGAATCATAAACTCCAATCCTACTCAACTGATCGACTTGATTATCGAGTACCGTGAGGCTAAATTCGATCTCTTTCATGGCGGCTACCCCTTCATACACGAGTGGGTCTCTCTGGCCAAGAATTTTGCCAACGTGTATCCCGATATGTGCTGGATGTATATCATTTCGCCGACAGTCAGCGGCAGGCTGATCCATGAGCTTATTGAGACGGTTCCTGCAAACAAGATACTCGGCTTCGGAGGTGATTCTCTTCATGTAGAAGGAGCCTATGCCCATTCCCGGTTGGCCAGGCAGGTCATATCAAATGCGCTGGTTGAGAAAGTAGAAAGCGCCTATTTCAGCGAAGAGGAAGCAATAAAACTGGCTGAAAGAATATTGAAAGATAATGCCGCAGCTCTTTATAACCTGTGTTGAAGTAGAATCATGGCTGCAGGGCCCTTTAAAACGGTCAGCGGCCATGTTTGGCCAGGTACTCCTTGACGATCGGAGGTGGTTCGGCCCCTTCAGGCACAAAGATTAGAGCGGTTGAATTAATACAGTAACGCAGACCGGTCGGCTCAGGTCCATCTTCGAAGACATGACCAAGGTGGGAGCCGCTTGAGCTGTCCAGTACCTCCACTCGTTTGATGAAAAGACTGTTGTCTTCTCTCAGCACGACAGCATCCGCGCTAATCGTCTTATAGAAGCTCGGCCAGCCGGTCCCAGAGTGAAACTTGTCCTCAGAGCTGAACAGAGGTTGTCCGGTTGCGGCGGAGTAGTAGATGCCCTCCTGGTAGAGCTTATCGTACTTTCCGGTAAAGGCCCTTTCGGTACCCTTCTCGCGCAGGATGCCGTACTGGGAGGGGGTGAGGCATTCCTGCCATTCGCCTTCGCTTTGGTTAATCGGAAAGTCAACTTCGGCATTCTTGGGTAGAATTTTCATACCGTTCAATCCAGGCTGATCCTCCCCTCCGGATTGTCCGTATAGCATGCCGCTTACACCTGCAATAAGTGTCAGGGCGATCACGAAGATACCCGGATCTCTTAAATTTACTTTTAATTCGAGGCGGAGCAAACATTTTTTCGCTTGCAGTCAAGACTTGGGCGGAGAATGCAATTGGAGCCGCCATTGTGCTCTTTGGCC
>CAZERV010000133.1:3745-6203 GCA_964514815.1 uncultured Spirochaetaceae bacterium
GTTGAAATAAAAATAACCCCCTGTTAAGGTTCTCCTGATTGAGGCACTTGCGCCGGGTGGGGGCTTAAACAAATTCAGGGGGCCAGTATGGATGTCACCTCTCTGGGGCCAGTCCCACCGCCGTACCCCCGAAACACTGTGTTTTTCAGGAAAATTTGAAGTAAAACATTAAGATTTCTCGTTTTTTACAGGGTACGGTTCTTTTATTATTAATTTCCTCTCGGCACTTGACATCTTTTGCAACATTAACACCCGGATGAGGCGGCTTTGTAGTAGGATTATGGAAACAAAGGCTGCGGATTTTTTTCAAAACAAGCTGGGCTGCGAAAAAGCCCTCAACATGTTCTCCCTCTTTTCCAATGAAAAACGGTTTAAGATACTATGCGTATTGAACGAGGGCGATTTCTGCGTGAAGGAGATCGCCGGTTTGGTAGACGGTAAATACTCAAATATCTCTCAACAGTTGAAAATGCTGACCCTGGCCGGTTACCTCGAAAAGCAGAGAAAGGAAAAATCGGTTTACTATCATCTTAAGGACGAGAGAATTAAGAATATTTTGCGGTTTTTACAAAAGCAATTCGTAGAAGACTTATCGGAACCAAAAACAAAAACCATGGAGGAATAAATGGGCCCTTTAACTCTAACAAAAAAGACTTATCTGGAAGAAAGATTCGCGGAGCGCGTTACCTTCAATAAGACCGAGCGAAAGCTCTACAGCCACGACCTGGGTGACCTTCCCAGGCTGATAAAGCCTATGCTCGAAAATGCCCTGGCAGATGCCGTCGTCCAGCCTCAGGCAGAGGCCGAGCTGGTGGAGCTGGTAAATTGGGCCAGGGAGAACGGTGTTCCCCTCACGCCCCGGGGGCAAGGCAACTTCCGGCTACGGCGGCGTGCTTCCGATCAAGAGAGGGATCGTCGTCGATTATTACCGGATGAACAGGCTGATAGGTATCGACCCGGATTCTCAATGAGGCACAGGGCACCCCTGATGGAGCATGCCGGGCATCCGGTGGAGGAACGCGTAATTCTGCCTGAATCATACATTGTGACCCTGACTTTCCGCAGGAAAGATAGAGGGACTGTAATGGAGCGGCTTCCGTGGATAATAGAGAAATGCAGGGGCGAGCTGCTCGACCGGGAGATAGCGGAGCATGAGTGGGAGAAGCGCTGCAAGGCGAAGGCAATATCCGGGCCGGTTACCGTAAGAACCGCACCGACTGGTTTCCTGAAGATCTATTGGACCGGCATGGATGATGAGATTCATGGGCAAGATTCCCGGCGCCTTGAACCTGATGAAACCGCTGTTCCGGGGATTGACTTAAATAGGTTCTCCGATTAAAGTTTTTCCTACCGTTTCTGAATGATTTAGAGGAGGTCCGAACATGGACAGTGAAGATGTCCCTAAAGAATCGTTCGAAGATTTTAAAAAATCCTTTTCCTACGGTTCCCGGAACGATCTAAACTTCAAGTTTTTAGCCCATCTCTCCGATCGGGAAGCCTCCCGATTCTTTAGGGAGCTGTTGTGGAATATAGGTGATTCGTATGACGACGGTGATTTTGACCGGATTGTGGAGCATGTTTTTAACTGGCAGGTCAAGGCTTATTCAGGACCGGGAAGGTACGCTTACGATGAAGGGCCGTTCGTTAAACCTGCAAAGGCAGTGGCCGAGTCGAAGCTCGCTCTTCTGACCTCCAGCGGGCACTTTGTCGCGGGCCATGACCCGGAGCCTTTCGGCGTCAAGGATATGACCCAGGAGGAAGCGGTAAGGCGGATCGGCGAGTTCCTCAAGGAGGCCCCCGCACTTTCCACTATACCGGCCGATACGCCGGTGGAGAAGCTGCAGGTCAGGCACGGCGGTTATGACATCCGCGGCGCCCTGGCGGATCACAACGTGGCCTTCCCCCTCCAAAGACTCAGGGAGCTTGAGCAGGAAGGTGCCATAGGTGAGATTGCTCCGGATGCTTATTCCTTTATCGGCGCCTGCGCCCAGACCAGGCTGTTAAAGGAGACCGGGCCGGAATGGGTGTCTATGCTCAAAGAGAAAAATCTCGATGCGGTGTTCCTGGTGCCTGTCTGACCGGTTTGCCACGTGTCAGTTGGACACCTCGCCAGGCTGTTGGAAGAAGCAGGCCTTCCCACCGTAATCATCGCGGTTAAAGCGTTCCAGACTGTACTGGAAGCGATGAAAGTGCCCCGGGCCGTTATTACCCGGAACCCGATGGGCCGGACGCTGGGCCCGCCCGGAGACCGGGAAAGGCAGCGCGGGGTAATTCTGGCTGCCCTGCGCCTTCTGGCGGAGGCAAAACAGGGCGGCGCAGTCGTTGAGCTTCCGGAGTCATACAGGATTTTGTCTTTCACCGTTCCTGCCGGGGACCGTTGAAACTCGCTCAAATGCACCTCTAACAGCCCTCACAGGGAAAAGAACACCTTCTTCTTGACAAAATCCAAGAATTGGTA
>CAZERV010000134.1:0-6189 GCA_964514815.1 uncultured Spirochaetaceae bacterium
CCTGCCTGATACAAACGGAAAAATTGTTACTTTACTTGATTTCCAGGAAGCCAAAGCCCTGCTGGTGGTCTTCATGTGCAACCACTGTCCCTATGTCAAGCACATCCAGAAACACTTCACCGGATTGGTAAAAGAGTACCAGGACCGCGGAGCAGCGGTTGTGGGAATCAATGCCAACGACGTGGAGACCCATCCTGATGACAGCCCGGAAAACATGGCCCGGGATGCCAGGCGCCTGGGCTACAATTTTCCTTATCTCTACGATGAAACCCAGCAGGTTGCCAGGGCCTACCGGGCGGCTTGTACTCCGGATTTCTTCCTCTTTGATAAGTACCGCAAGCTTGTCTACCGGGGACAGATGGATGACTCGAGGCCCGGAAATGACAGGCCTTTAACCGGACTGGACTTGCGCTCGGCGCTGGATGCAGTTCTTGCCGGTGAGAAAGTAAATAGTAACCAGAAGCCCAGCATGGGCTGTAACATCAAATGGAAGCCGGGAAACGAGCCCGATTATTTTTAATCAACCCGGTGATTATCATTCCTTCATCAAATTCTGTACAATTGAATCAATATCTTCCTGCTCAATATCAGCTTTGCGTTCAAAAGCAAGCTCCTGATTAGCATCCCTCAGTTTCTTAAGCAAGCTGTAGATGATGATCATGAGCAATTTTACTCCGGCAGCAGGCTGCTGTTTGATAAAGCCAAGCAAATCTTTCCTATGTATGCGAAGGATGGTAGTGTTTTCTGTGCTAATCACGTTCGCCGTTCGCTTTACCGTAAGAAATATTCCCGCCTCTCCAAATACATCCCCCTCTCCAATTGTGCTTATGAATATCTCCTTGCCTTCCTCTTTCTTAACCGACACGTTAACACTGCCTTCGAGTACAGAAAAAAGATAAGAACTGGTCTCTCCTTCTGAAATTATATGATCATTTTCTTGATAGCTGATAATATTTGATATCTGGAGGATCCTGATAAGTGCTTCGTCGTTCAAATATCGAAATATTATAACTTTTCTCATTTTTGACAGGTAGTAATCTCTCTGCTCCTTATCCACAATTTGCTCCTATGTGTGCAATGGCGAACTATAACCTGATTATTTCAGAGGTTTTTCTTTCTGTCAATTGAAACTCACATTGTATTAGCCGGGGTCCCGGCGAATGATGGATTCGTCGTGGGATGGGCTGATCGTCGCTCCCGGGGGGATGACCAGAAAGTCTTCTTCATCCCATTGGCCGTTGACAAGGCGCATCAGCAGATTCAAGCTTCCTTCCAGTTTTTGGTAGTTCCAGCCGCACTCCCCGGCTTCCTCCTCGACTTGCCGCTCATAATCGGTAAAAGCGCCGAAGCTCATCCCTATAAAGGTAAGCCTGGAATAATTCTTGCGCCCGTCTCCCAGCATTTCCATCAGGTAGCGGGCGTTTTCCTCCCCATATTGGCGGGCATAGTCCTCGTAACTCCGGCAGAGGCCCAACTGGTCCGGAATCTCTCCGTCTTCCGAGTCGCCCCGTTCAATCCAGCCGGTAGATTTAAAGTAAGTGCCCGGATTGCCGTGGAAATATTGCAGGTATTTCTCTTTGGAGCCGAGGAGAAGGGTGATGCAGTCATGAGCCCTGGGAACGACCAGGGGAAGGGAGCTCCTCAGTCCCCTGATTCCATTGTTGCAGAGTCCGTAAGCCAGCAGAACGGCCTCGTACCTCTCGACCTCCACCTTATCGATCTCCTCCTGCAGGCGGGAAGTCATCTTTTCTTCCCCCACATTGTGCAGACCCTTGGGCATGAACTGCAGATCGATTACATTCTTTGCTAAGGCGGCGCAGTAGCAGAGCTCCCGGTAAAGAATCTCGCAGCCGATCAGCTTATAGCGCATATTTAATTATATCAGAACCTGCAGGTTTCTTGGAAGTACTGAATAGTATTCATCCATATTCAAGCGCTCAAGCTTTGAGATGCTGGCTTTCGGTAATTCCTGTTGAGGCGTTCCCGCCAGTATCATCCCGGTCTCTTTTTCCGTAAATACTTCTCTGTTCCCTTTTACCCCGGCAAGCGACCGGTTTTCCGGACAGATAATTTGACATTTCAGACAGCCGACCAGGGCGTTATGCGATTCAGGGTCTATCCAGGCCGGGAAATCTCCCGGGTTCTCATTGAACAGAGTAAGGCATTTTTCCGCCCTGATTAAAAAGCTCCCGGCGGTTATACAGCCAGCGGGACAATTCTTCAGGCAGAGTTCGCAGCTCGCACAGCAAGCCATCATTTCTGCTTCCTGCCAGCTATCCATGTTAAATGAATAGTCGGTATAAAAAGCCTGCAGCCTGGGGAAACTGCCCATCCCTTCGACATAACAGATGTTATTCCTCCCGTATCTTCCCAGCCCGCTTTTTACGGCCAGTGTTTTGAGGGGAAGCGCCGCTTTTACTATCCTGGCCCCCGTCTTTTCCAGGACATCTGTCAAAATAGCTTCGCAGGTCCTGACAACTCCGCCGTAGATATAGGTCGGCGGTATCGCCGCTTCGTATTTCTTTCCATTTAAGCTGAAAGTAACCAGGGTAATATTCTGCGGAATGGCCAGGATGATTATCGATCCGGCCTCAGGAAGCGTTTCCGGTTTTTCGAATTGTAAGAAGCTCAGGTATACAGTATAAATTTTTTCACCGATCCTGCCCTCCATTCTTAATCTCTCAATTATTTCTTTCATCTCTTGGAGATGCTCAGTAGAGACAATCTTAAACTTATAGCCGTGCTTTTGCAATTCAGATCTTAAAGCTTTTAATGTTTCATTCATCTTAATCCCCTATCTTCTGCTCGTTTTCTCGGCGTGCTTGACTTTATCATAACCATCTATTAAATTATTACCGGTTATAATAATAGGTTAAATATTTTAACCTGTCAAGATAGTTTCGATGGTTATGTAACTTTTTTTTGAGGTTAAATATGGAAGATAAGGGAGTTTCTTCCGGCTTGTGCCTGGATTTTGTGAATACGGTAGAATGGCATTCGAGCGGCAAACCGATTGAGCGTCTGAACAGCTTCCGGGATCTGGCGGAATGGAGCCGGCGGGCAAATGTTGCTACCGAAGCCGAGATGAAGCTCCTGCTTCAGCAAGCGAAGGAGGACCCGCCAGGTGCAGATAACGCTCTTAAGCGCGCAATCGGGCTGCGAGAAGCCTTGTATCGAATTTTTTCATCCGCTTCCGAATATACGGGCCCCAAAGAGGAAGACATGGCCATCTTGAATAGAAATCTATCCGCCACCATGGCCGGCGCTTTATTAGTGCCCTTACAAGGCGGTTTTTCCTGGGATGTAAATGGAAGGAAAGATGCCCTGGATTGGCTTTTGAATTCCATTATTCGGTCTGCTGCCGATCTATTGGTTTCCGATGATCTAAAGAGATTAAAAAGATGTGCCGATCCTGACTGCGGCTGGTTGTTTTTAGACAACAGCCGCAATCACAGCCGGCGCTGGTGCGATATGAAAGATTGCGGAAACCGCGCCAAGGCAAGGCGTTTTTACAGCCGGAAAAAGGAAGTAAGGAAATAAAACCGGAGCCGGAAGCAGCCGGTCAAGGGCCTCAATGTAGGGCTCCTCGATCCATCGCCCCAGCAGCCGCTGACCGTTTATTTATTGGCGCCTCCCTGGACAAAGCACGGGCAATCAGCGTATGATCGTGGTGTCGTGCCTTACCCTCGAATGGTGCAGGGCAACAATAAGCTGTAGGGCCCGCCTTAATTTGACGCTATTAAAGCCAGGTGATTCTTCGTGATCTCGATCTGCTTTAATGTGGCGAAATTCATAGTTCCCCAATACCGTAGGCCATCGACCGGGCCTCCGGGTAGTTACGCTGGTAATGTACTGGAACTGTTCCGAAACAAGGCCGTAGTAGCTCAAAGCCGTTTGCAAGCTCACATAAGATCCCTTTACCAGGTGGTTGGCGATGACGAAGGGATGGGGCTTTTCCTTCTGAAATGGGGGCCGGAGGTCGTAGATGCCCGCAGGGTTGTGTACAGGCCCCGCCGGAGTTGCAGCAGATATCCGGACCTGGTCCAGCGGGATAGCTGCCTGTGTACATTGGCAGAATGAACCGCCCCTCTTAAGAAAAGGCTGGATTCAAAAACCGCTTTATTCCCGACAATTTGAAGTCTTTATCATGAATCGATACCAGGATATCAAGGGAGTTGAAGGTGGTCTCCCACTCTTCAGCGAGCCAGGCACTCCTTTCCTCAGCCTGCCTGTTCGCTTTCCAGGTTGAAATGCTTTGGAAGGCGACACGGAGATGCATGGCAATTTCCGTTAAACAGGCAATCTCAAGCTCACTCCATACCCGGGGCTGGGGAGAGTCAAAGCACAAAAGACCGACCACTCCGTTGGAGCGGATGACCGGAATATCCAGAAGCGCCCGGTGTGGCCGGCCGCCATAATTTCGGCCAGGGGCTTCAGGCGAAGGTCCCTGGAAACATCAATAACGATCACCGAATCGTTTTTTAGCAGGGCGCTCAGATATCCCGGGGCTTTATTCAGATCAGCCCGCAAGCCCGTGATATTCGGAATGTCCTGCGGCTGCAGGGAATAGAGCGCCCTGATCTTACCCTGGGGATCGATGGCGCAGTAAGTTGCTCGATCAATTGCTCCACCGTCTCCCCCAATATCAGGCTGGTTGAGATGCTGTTCAGCAGTTCTAAGCGAGCGTAATTCAGCTTGAGCTCCCCTTGATCTCTTTTCAAAGTGGACCGTCTCTTTCTCTTTGGTCAATAAGCGCAGCTCCATAGATTTTGTGCATCTTTTGCCGGTTCTTCTTTCGTTGATCCTGTACCAGGCTTTTTCCCTTTCTTCGGGATGAACGATTTCGAGTATATTGGTCCCCAGCAATTCTTCCGGTTCATATCACGGTTCTCCTGGTGACTACGGTTTTATTTCACCCGGGTGGCAGATTCGCTAAAAGCATGCGGATAGAGGAGATGAAATTGCCGGAGCTGTCCTTGGTCCCGGCAATATTCTCGAAGGCGGCCCCGACGATCAGGGCGAGTTTCCTCGTGGTTTTGGCCGGTATCCCAATTTTTTCGATATATCATCCACTTTTGAAATCAAAAGCTTTCCTATCTCGGGCATCTTTAGCGAGGTAATTCTCTGGGAAGGGCCAGAGATGCTGATGGAGGCGAAAACTCTGCCCTCGTGATTTCGGATAGGCGCCCCCACACAGCAAACTCCTTCCTCATGTTCCATATTATCTACGGCATAGCCAAGCCGGACGATCTTTTCCAGCTCGGCCATAAGTAGATTGCGGTCCGTGATCGTGTTTTCCGTGAACCTGGCCAGTCCTTTCCCTTTGATTATTTCCTCGATCTCATCTTTTTCTAGAAATGCCAAAATTGCCTTGCCCACTGCGGTGCAGTGAAGGGGCGCCCTTACCCCGATAACGGAATAGGTCCTGAGACGCTTGCTGGATTCGAAGCATTCGACATAGAGGACTTCGCCGTTATCGAGGACTGTCAAATGAACGGTCTCATCGAGATTTCTGTTGAGCTCTTTCAGGTGGGGGGTGGCGATCCTGCGGACCTCCAGATTCGACTGGGCCCGGGTTCCCAATTCTACAAGCTTCAGGCCCAGGTAATATCGGCTATTTTCATGGTCCTTTTCTAAAACGCCTTCTCCGGCCAGGGTGGTCAGGATTTCATGGACGCTGCTCTTGGGGAGATCCAGCTTCCTGCTGATCTCGGTGACGCTCATGCCCTCCTCCACGCCCAGGGTCTCGAGGATTTTGACCGCCCTGCGGACCGATTTAACGCCGCACGCTTTCTGCTCTGCTCGCCCGAAGAGTTTCTCCGCTAAAGAATCACTATTACGCCTTCCCGATTCCATTACTGATTGCAGTATTATTAGAATTGCATTATTCGAAATGGTGAACAATATTCGCTATTTAGCACGATTTTAGCTCACTTTTTTTTCCCTGTCAATAGCCAGGGTGAACAGAGGAAATCTCGCTTAAAGTGACGAGATTATCTTAGAAATCGAACGGTCCTATAAGTCGCTTCAAACAAGCGATATTTATAGCACTGCCTTTGAAAAACCACCACGGTGTTAACGGTCAGGTAAAGCGTCTTGTTCGGCTCAACTAGCGGTTCAATCTCCTCTGAGGATATTTTGCGCGCCATGAATTACAGCAAGGACGTCAATTTGATCCGGCTTGATGTA
>CAZERV010000135.1:0-6103 GCA_964514815.1 uncultured Spirochaetaceae bacterium
TCCAGGTAAAAACTCTGTTCCTCGCCGCCGCCGAGCCAGAACCCGTCCAATGCGGACTGTTCATTTGAAAGGTCTTGTCCGGAAGGGAATAACGGAAATTGGTCAGGAAAACCTTTGAGGAGTTTTGAGATAATGTTGTCCTGTATTCTCGGCACTTCTACCGACTTATCTGATGATTGGCCAGGTTATAAGGATCCGTCCATCTACCGCCCCATTCAAATCCAATTGCTTCGCTTATTGAACCTAAAGTATTTGCAATATGAAAACGAGCAATCAGTTCCCTTGCAGCACGAGCAACTGTCGGATTTAATCGGCTATCATATCAAATGAATGTGTTTCGCCCCTGGCAAGCTAAATCAATGTGTACGTTGCTTCATGATGAACATACGATTTTTTATCCTCGGTAAGTATATCTCAACCTTCACCACAATCCCGATTCTGGAAATAATACTTGGTCTTATCATCTCCTTTAACCGACTCATATCCTTCTTTCTTAGCCCATTCTTCAAAACTCTTAACTGTGGGCCGGGCAACGCCTCTTTGATATTCTGTATTGTAACCAATTTCATCAGGTGACAGGCTCTCATATTGTTCTTGAAGCTCATCATAAGTGAAGACTTTTAATCCGGTTGGTTCGATGATATAGTAAAGGATTGTTTCTTGCAAAAATATACCAGGTACTTCATGGATGCTTCAACACTTTTTACCGCCGATAGAATCGATATATCTCTTTTCGGTGTCCTACCGCCAGGATGTTGACCCGCAGCTCTTCATTCAGAATCTCATATACGACCCGGTAGTCCCTCATCCGAATCCGATAATCTCGCTCAGCACCCTGGATCTTCCGACAGCCCGAAGGCCGCGGCTGCTCCCTCAACGCAAGCATAAGCGGCACCAGGCGCGCACGGACTCCCTTCGGCAGCTTCTTCATCCTCCGTTCAGCCGCCCGCTCAGGAAAGCTCGCTGATTACATCCTCAAACCAACGAAACTCAAGGGGCCGCTTCCGCATCTCCCGCAGCATCGCCAGCGCTTCCACGTCTTCGATCCGCTCCAAGAGCTCTTCGTAGTCTTCCAGATCCATAACCACCTTACGCTTGCCTTTCGCATCAACCAGGTACTCTACGCTCATCGATTCACCTCTGGCTTCGATGTAGCTGAAATCCATAAGAGATTCCATCCCTCCCGATACAGTTCATTCTCCCCGGGTGGGGTCTGAAGCGGATCAATCTCTATCCGGTTCACACTGTAGCGACCTTCCAGGTCCACCCTCAGGCTTATGGCCGAATAGTCCAGCTTCAACTCCACTTCATCAATTCCAAGCTCTTCCTGGACCGTATCATAGCGCAGAGCGGTCAGGCGGTTGTTTCTGTCGTAGAGGAGCTGCCTGAAGACGTTGTTTCGGGCCACATAACCCCCCGGCAGCCCATCGGCGTTGTAAGTTAGCGCTTCCTCGATATAGCCGGGCACTCTCTCCAACTGGCCCAGGTTGTTGTAAGTATAATTCACTGAACGGCCACCGGGGTAGGTCACCGCCGTAATACGGCCCATCACATCATAGTCGTAGCGGTAAGTGTAGGCCTTGCCGTCCAAAACCTTGCGCACCCGGCGGATGCGGCTGTAGGGATCAGGCAGGTAAAGGCCGTTTTCATCTGTGTTGAAGGAGGTGGCCACCCGGCCGTTAAGCGCAAAAAAATAAGGGGCAAAGGAAAATCTCCTTTGCCCCGAAAATACGTGTTGCCGGCCGATCCGGCAGTAATCAGAAAGCGTATCCCAGGCCTATACCGATAATAAAACCGCCGGTAGCAACTGAAAGCCCATATCCTCCTATATCTAAAGTCCCAATTCCAAATGAATATCCCGCCATCGGTTCCAGGTAAAAGCCTTGCCCCTGGCCGAAGGTATATTTGAATCCGGCTAAGGCGCTGATCATGATGATGGTCGATGGATAGGTAGTGCCGGACCAGGTAAAAGACCAGATCTGTACCCCGCCGCCGCCGCCAAGCCAGAGCCCGTCCAGGGCGGTGCTGTTCATTTGAAAGGTCTTGTCCAGCAGGTAATAGCGGACATGGCCTTCCACTCCCAGGTACGTTGCGTTATAAAAGCCGCTGGTAGGGAATATAAGGCTGATGTCGCTGTTGTAATAAGCGGCCGGGATGTAGACGGAGAGATTGTCCATCAGCCTGAACTCGAATGAACCCGATATAATTCCAAACAGGAGCCCCAATGGGTTCAGCGATACGGCAAACGACGGGGCAGCAGCCCCACCTCCTTGAGCGAACGCCGGTGTGCCGAGCGCCAGGACCAGCAAGACCACGGCAAGCAATACTAATTTTTTTCTCATAAATGCCTCCAAAATATAAGTTATATATAAAAATAAGAATAAGATCAAAAATGTCAATTAGATATTCAAATATTTTATATCAATAAACAATTAAAAGACAACAGAGAGATATCTTTTATTCTTATTCTGAACTTTTCAAACCCGATAAATCCTCTGCCGGGAGACCTGTAAACGGGTCGTCCTTGCTTCTCCAGCCTTTGCAGCCGGCCTTGAAAGATTCCGCCTCTACCAGCCCGGGAGCAAAAGGGAAGATCTTAACGTCCGCATCCAGCCGTTTCTGCACCAGCTTCTTGAGCAGTACCGGGTTTTTAACCATATTCTCTTTTTCCCGCCTGTTTCTCTTCTTAATGAGCGCTTCTACTCTTATGGCGGACCCTACCGTATCAAACAGCCGCCAGCACTGTGCAATGCCGACAGGTCTAAAAGATTTAGTATATCTGGCACTATCCTTCCCCGTTACATGCTGCCGGTACCTGCGCACCAGGTTATTCGTATAGCCGGTATAATAATTACCGTTTTCAAGCTCCAGGATATAGATCCAGAAGCAGCTTGCCTTTTTCATGCTCATGAGGCCATTATAATACCACATGTGTACTTACTCGATAAGAAAAATCTCTACCGGCCCTCGCCTATTTCCGATGATTATTAAAGTGAAAGTAAATGCGGCGGCTCTCTTATTCATCCTCCTGCTTGCCTCCTGCGCGACCGTCTCGAACGGAACCGCCGGCCCGGAAAGACCGGCCGCCCGAAAGGGGCTTTCACCGGTCCAGAGCCTGCTTCTTGAAGGCGCCGGAAACGTTTTAGGAAAGACCGACCTGGTTGTAAAGGGAAAAATATTCAACCCGGACTGCACCGGAACCATCCTGGCCATTTACTATTACGCGGGCCTGGACCTGGCCGCGAATTTCCATCTCTATTCGGGCAATGGGGTGGCCAGGCTCTACAAAAGGCTGGAAACGGAAGACTTGCTTTATCGCACCTTTCAGCCCGCCCCGGGGGACATAATCTTCTGGGATAACACTTACGATAGTAACGGAGATGGTCAGCAGAACGACCCGCTCACCCACGCGGGCATGGTAGTCAGGGCAGAGCCCGACGGAAGCATCGACTATATTCACCTGAACTACGGGAAGGGCATAATCATCGAGCGCATGAACCTGCGCACACCGGAAGTCTACCGAAAAATGGCGGAGGGGGAGATGGAGATCGTCAATGCCCCCATGAGGATGAAGCAGAAAGGTAAACCCCACCCCGCCAAATGGCTGGCCAGCCATCTCTACCGAATCTTCGGTATGGGATATCTTCTAAATCCCTGATTATAGAGCGCTCTCTTCCTGGGCTGCCAGGCTTTTCCCGAGCCTAGACCATTCCCTTCCTTATCCGTTCGCCCAGCAGGATCAGGCTGCGCAAATCATCGATGCTGCCGGCCTTAACCCAGCTATTGATAAAATCCTGGTTCTGCACGATCTGGGCGATGGCCATTAAGGCCTGGAGATGAAAATTTCGCTCATCTCTTGTTCCCGCCAGGGCGAATACAATATGGACCGGCGGGATATCCTTGCCGAAATCAATGCCCTTCTTCGAGCGGGCCACCACGATTTCGAATTTGGACTTCCCCTCTACGATCAGGTGCGGAATGGCCAGACCGGCATGGATCGCCGTGGTGGACTCTGACTCCCTCTCCTCAAGCAGCCGGTAGATCGTTTCCGAAGACTGGCCGAATTTTCCGGCAAAAACATCCGCCAGCAGGTGAAAAAACCCTTCCACATCAATCGACTCATCCTTCATCACCTGGTCCAGATCGATTATTTCGGCCTCCTTTATGCTCCTGTCGAAACGGTCCTCGATAATTTCATCCCGCTCGATAAGGATCTCCCGGAGCTCGTCGGTTAAGATAGTGGACCTTATGTCCTTCGCCGTCACCCGTTCTACGATATGGATGAGCGCCGACTCTCTCAAGTTTCTCGACCTTGAGTAGAGGAAATACCAGAGAAGGGAGAGAATGAAAAATCCCAGCGCGATCAAGAGGGGGATCTTTCCCATTTCGATTATCAGAAACAGGTAAATGACCGTTCCCGCAATCTGCAGGTAAGGGTAGAGAGGAGTTTTAAAGGTGGGTTTATAAGAGACTATTTTGCTCTCTCTCATCATGATTACCGAGATATTGACAAACGAAAAGAGAAGCAGCTTCATGGTTGAGGCCACTTTTACCAGGCTTTCCAGATCAAGGAAGGCAATGGCGGAGATCATGAAAAGGGACGTTATCATAATAGATAGGACGGGCGTCTTTAATCTTATATTTACCCGGGCGAAAAATGAGGGCAGGAGGTTATCTCTCGCCATGGCCAGCGGGCTCCTGGAGGCCGCTAATAAGCCGGCGTTTGCGGTGGTAATAAAGGCGAGGAGGGCGGCTATGGCCAGCACAACAAAACCGATATTCCCGGCATATTTTGAGGCGCCCAGCGAGATGGGAGTCTGCGTATTTAGAAATTCACTTTTATCCAGCAGGCCGATGGTTACGAATACGGTCAGGACATAGAACAGGGTCACGACGAAAAAGGCGGAAAACATGCCCCTGGGAATCGTCTTGCCCGGATTTTTCACCTCCTCGGCTATTGAGGCGATTTTCGTTAATCCCCCAAAGGAAATAAAGATCATCCCGGTCACCGAAAACACGGCCGGCCAGCCCCTGGGGTTGAAGGGAACGTAGCGGTGGATATCGACCCGCTCGATGCCTGTGGCAACGTATAAGATCAGGATGGCGATCAGGCTGAATACCATGATAACCATAAACCGTCCGCTTTCTTTTACACTCAAGATATTCAGGACGGTAAATAAAATAGTGCAGCCGACAGCTATTATCCTGACCGTTTCCGCCGGAAAAGAAGGAAGGACCGGGCTTAAGAATATCCCTATACCGACCAGGGCAAAGGCACTCTTCAGGCTGAGGGAAAACCAGGAGGCAAAACCGGCAAAGGTGCCGAAGAGTGAGCCCAGGCTCCTTTGGATAAAGAAGTAGACCCCGCCCGATTTGGGCATCGCCGTGGCCAGCTCGGCCTTGGACAGCATGGCCGGTATGACCAGGACGGCAGCGAGGAGATAAGAAATGATTATTGAAGGGCCGCCTTTGGCATAGACCACGGCAGGCAGGATAAATAAGCCGGAGCTGATCATGGCTCCCGAGGAAATGCAAAAAACCTCGACAACGCCCAGCTCTCTTTTCATTTTAACGGTTTCTTTCGACATCACCCTTCCTGCAATTTCAGCCGGTAACTTTATCGGCAGATCCCTTTGAATTTCCCCCCAGGATTGTACTGATCTCTTCGGATTGTTTCAGGGCGGCGATTAGCCCGTTGATCTCGTTCCTCAGTTCTTTCTTATCATCGTTCAACATTTAGACCGCCTGCAAAGCAGTTGGGTTTCCCAGTCTCATTAAAATAAACCCGAATTTCTTGAAGGTCAAGCCGGTGAAAGCGCCCGTTCCGCGGCTTGTTATGGAGCCGGGACAGTCCATTGCGGTACCCCTACCCCTACCCTGCGGGCATCTACGACCTGCGAGCATCTACGACCTGCGGGCACGAAGACCTACCCTGCGGGCATCTTCGACCTGCGGGTACCTTGCGGTACCCTAGCGGGCATCTACGCTACCCCGTGGGCACCTTCGGTACCCTAGCGGGCATCTACGCTACCCCGTGGGCACTTTCGGCCTTCGGCCTAATTAAAATTACTCTTGACGGGAAGATGTCAACCGGGCATTATTC
>CAZERV010000136.1:0-5906 GCA_964514815.1 uncultured Spirochaetaceae bacterium
GGTAGGGGCTTAAACAAATTCAGGGGGCCAAAATGGATGTCACCTCCTTGGGGCCGGCCGCCCCACCGATGTACCCCCGAAGCACTGTGTTTTTCAGGAAAATTTGAAGTAAAACATTAAAATTTCTCGTTTTTTACAATGAACCAGCCTATGCAGAAAATATGGGTCACGGCCAATACAAAACGAGTCGCTGAAATGCCGGCTCATAGGAACAGAAGAAGCGCATGGTGAAGTCACCTAAGCTTTATGTTCGTGATACAGGCCTGCTGCTTCACCTGCTGGGGATACAAAAGGCCAGCGAGATACTGGAATCGCCTCTACGGGACCGGATTCTGGAAGGGTATATGATCGAAAAGATCATCTGCCGGGAGCGGGCCAGGGGTGAGGAGCGCTTCTTCTATTACGGTGGATTCAGCGGCAAGCATATCGCTTTGATTCTCGACCGGACACCATCCGGAGTGGGAATACGCTTTCGGGCGGCGGAGCTGCTCGGTCCACGTGACTGGACCTGTTTAAGATCAGCCCTCCGCCAGGGAATCATCAAGCGCGGAGTTATTGTCCATACGGGAAGCAGGAGCTTTATCGCTGCCCAGGACATTCTGGCTTTCCCGATACAGCGATTTCTGGATTGCTTTGAGCTAGGGACTGATTCCGAAGCTTTGCTCTCTTTTTTTTAGTGACTGTGCAAATGCCTTGTCGCAACTACAACCTGATGATTCGAGAGGAAGTGGAGAAGTACTTCAAGACCGAAGTATCTCCTTAAGGCGGCCTGATTTGGGAAAAGGAATTAGACTAATGATCAATTGGCGCGGGAAATCATTACCTTGATCTTTAAGCGCCGGCTTCAAGAAAGCGACTTTTCCTCATTGATCAATCATTGAGGCTTTTTGAACTGTGATTATCAAAAACTGAGAGCGTTCAACTTGGGAGTTGTTTCCTGAATTCCCACGGGATTTACTGAGGTCTGATACTAACAACACTGCATTGGGGAATTTTGGAAAAATAGACGCTCTGGAACTATTTTCATAATTGAAACGCTTGAGAAAACCGTAAGAAATAGACGCAGGCGTCTATTTTTCCAGTTTTTGATAATACTTCTTGGGATTCTCCTATGAACTTAAAACCGGTCTCATTTAGTAGGAACCCATGATTGGCGGTGACAACTCTGATCGATGCTACTAATCAGCGAATGTACCAAGCCATACACGAGTTTGACAAGGAATTTGTCAGAGCGGTAGAAAAAAAGCAGCTATGTCTTATCAAAAGGACATAAGCAGTAGGTTTTCTTATCTTTCGATGTTCCACTGAGGCGATAGGTGGTCTCGCACTGCAGTAATAAACCTCCTGGCCTCGCCGATGTATGGCTCGACCTTCTCGTATGTCAGTTCAAAATATTCCCTATAATCTCCCCGCTGTCTAAGCTCAAATGCAGTATTTATTGAGCGTCCAAGACTCTCGGGAAGGACTCCATCTTTAATAAATCGCTTGTTAAAATAAGCGAGAACGCCGCTGTGTTTTGAAGTGGAATAGGGTTCGTAAACGAGGAGGGCTAGCACGGTGTAAAACATGGCGTAATATGCCCTGTTGATGATGGAGCGGGGACTTTTCCTGCCGGACAGGAGAAATTCAGCCTCTTCAAGACTCTCCTCCGCTTGTCTTATCCGGTATCTCGACAGTTCGTTCTTTTTCTCATCAGTGGTCATATCCTTACTCCCTCTCTCTTGATCACTTTGTAGAGTGGTGATTCACTGAGAGGACCCTCTTCGATCTCCTCGCGCCCAAAGAGAACCGTCGAGATAAAGCAATCATGTTCAAGATTTATCTTGAAAACCAAGTCATCAATCTCTGATTCTACCACGGGATTGTAATCCTCGATCTCTATCATGACGTCGATATCTGATTCCGCTGTGGCAGCACCATGGGCCTTTGAACCGAACAGACGAAAATCTATGAGTTTAAACTTTTCTTGTAAAGCTTCTTTCAACTTTAAAAGAGCGATCTTTTCATTTTCTTTAATTCCGATTCCAATCTTTTCCATGCTTACTTCCTCGTGTAAATTATGGATCAACTGCTCTATTTTAGTATTTTTGGATGATAAAACAAGGGCTACTATGCTATTAGTCAGTTACGGGCTTCAACAAGGTATTTCTTGACGAATCCCGTGGGGCGGTAGGTCATTTTAGCCTGTCTCAAGCCCTCATCTCCTATATCCTGCTCCCGGTTGATGGTCTCATATTTTTCCGGAAGTATCGAGGCAAAGGCTTTATTGATAAACTGGTATAGTCCCTTGAATTCGGTGAGAGCCTTTTCAAAATGGATGACAAAGCTCCTGCCCCGGGCAATTTCCTCGCCCAGGGTATAGGCGGCCGGATAGCCGTCTGCATAGTAGAGAGCCCCGCAGAGGCCCAGTTCTTCACTCTTTTCCAGGGCTTCCCTGGCCCGGTGGTAGTCTCCCGGGTCGGCCCGTTTTTCCCGCCACTTTTCCAGGATGGCAAAAGCGTCCTCCTTATGCTCTTCGGTGAGAGGCTTTCCTTCGTAGGCATAATTGTTAAGGAACGCATTTACCAGGTTGCGCTTCTTATGAAACTTCTTCCCGGCCAGCTCGGACAGGTCCCGGCGGGAGTAGAGATAATCGAAATTATCCCGGTCTTCTCTCACCGAACAGCCTAGCCGGATCAACTCTTGGACTTGAGATTCGGAGACAAACTTCAAAGTGGAATATTCTTTAAAGAGCTTGAGCATGGTTTCTTTTCCAGGGGGGCCGAAAGGCAGGGCAAAAAAGGAGCCGCCTTTATCCAGGCCGGTAAGGAGAAGACGGTCATCTTCGAGGCGGGAAATCCGGTAGCCGTATTTTCCCCTCAAAATGTAGAGATTGGCAAAGGTAAACTCCGATAACCCTTCGCATAATGTTTGGAAAAGCCGATGGAGCTCCGTCTTCATTTCCAGGGTAATGCCGGCGCTCTCAGGATAAATAGGAATCATGATCGGGATTAAGATAAGAAGCCGACGTTTAATAGTCAAGCATTCCGAAAATCAGATTTCGGCAGGATCCAGCGGGAATTTGAGAGATTCCAGGGTCTCGATCCCGGTAATCTCTACCTTCTGTTTGGCAAACTTGAGGACTCCGGTACCGGGGAACTCCTTGCCCAGGCCCAGTGCGAAGTCTTTTTCTCCCTGGAACTTGTTCAAGATCAGGTAAGTAATGGACATTTTCAGGCCCTTGAGCTCCCCCCAGATGATTTTTGACTCAGCCAGGGAGAGCTCATAAGGATTCAGGATGATAAAAACCGAGGTTATTTCCGGGTCCTTTAAGAGCACGGCCAATCTCTGGTAGTTGCCGGTGAGAGCTTCAATCCTGGCCAGGATGGGGTCCGACTCCACCGTTCTCCCCTTCCTGCCGCTCTTGATCCTGGTGATGATCTCCTTTTTGTCCAGGATCATCTGCCGGAACTTGATAAGCTCGTTCAGCCAGAGCAGGGACACATCCGGCAGGGCCAGGAATTTCAGGGTAAGGGCCGTGGGCGGAGTGTCAAATATTATGAAGTCTTTATGCTCGTTTTTCTCGATAGTATCGGTCAGGGCCAGCAGTACCGCGTACTCCTCGAGACCGGGCGAATACTTCAGGGTCTTGAAGTATTTATGGAGATTGAAGGCTTCCTGGTAGCGGTAAACGGATTTGAACTCCTTCTCCGTGTTTTTAAGATACTTCTTCACCCAACTTTCCAGATCGGTTTCCTGCACGGAAAGATTGGGGATGAGCTCTTTGGGCTTGGGACCCAGGGAAACCTTAAATATATCGTGGAGGTTATGAGCGGGATCTATAGAGTTAAGCATTACTCTCCGGCCACTTTCGGCCAGCTTAACCGCAAAGAGAGCGGAGTTCGTCGACTTGCCCACCCCGCCTTTGCCGACGAAGAACAGGATCCTCATAGAAGGCTCTTAAGGCTCACCCAGGGTCGAAACCACTTCCGCCAGCGCGTCATGGGCGACGCTGATGCGGTTGAACATCAGCTTGAGCTCTTTCTCCATCAGGGGAAGAAGCTGCAGGGTAATGTGGACAGGCGGAGAGGGCATCCCTGTAAAGGAACCGAACAGGAGCAGGGTGAAGATATTTTCCAGCTCCATGACCTCGAAGGCGAGCAGGTCGGTGGCTTTATTTCGGTTGATAAGTTGGAGTTACTTGAAGATTTCCCGGGCTTTGTCCCATACCCGGCTCAGGTTCATTTCTCTTTCTCCAGGCCGTAGTACCTCATTTCCCCGGCCAGCTTGGCCCTGGAGGGGATGGAGCTGTAAACCCCGTAGAGACCGGCGAATACCGAGCCGTAGAGATAGAGCTTCGACACCAGGAAGAGGTAGGCCAGACAGGCAAAATAGCAGGCGGACAGCCCTAACATAATCAAGTGCTCCTGGAAGCGCCTGTACTGGCCGTGCTCCACCTTCTTAGTTTTAACCGCCCGGCTGTGAAAAAGGGTGCGCATCAGGATGGGCAGGGCTATACCGCCGGTTACCGAGAGAATAAGCAGGGTCAGCCCCCAGTAGCGCAGATTACCGGGCGGGGTAATGCGCACACCCGTACGGTGCAGGAATACATCACTGGCTAAAAAAATCAGAGCCGGCCCAATCATCATCCAGAAGACCCGGACCAGCTTTCCGGCCAGGAGGGTTGCCTTTTCAAGCATCATCTGCCTCTTTAAGAAAAAAGAGGAGACCGAAGTCTCCTCTTTTATTGCCTTAAGATGAAGAACATCGAAGACAGCCGGGATTCCACTTACGATCCACCCCGCGCCGCCTTTCTGCTTCAGATAAAGGGTGATGGTTATCAGGCCCAGGCCGGCCAGGATCTGGTTGGTTGCCCCGAAGAGCGGCCAGAGAGTTAGTGCGCCCGCTCCCGAAGCACCGGCGTTGAAGGCCAGAATTGCCGCGGTTATAACCGCAAAACCGGTGGCCACATATTTGTCCTTAAAAATGCCCAATTTTACATCGCTCGCCAGCTCCTGGACCACGTAGCGCTGGATCCGGACGGTCGTATCCAGGGTGGTGCCGGCGAAGGAAGCCACAAACACGCCCATGATGATAATGGCGAAGGCCTTGGGAATCCCTATCACGGCGATCATATTGGCAGACCCTTCCACGACGGCGTTTACCTTGGAGCCCAGACCGGCAGCCACGGTCCAGGACTTGTAATGAGCGGTCCAGGCCGCCGTCCCGGTGAGGATACCGGCATCCTTAGTCTGATAGGCCATGCCGATGCCGGCAGCTACGGCAATAATGACCAGGACTGCACGCATCCCTTCCAAGACCATGGAGCCATAGCCCACGAACAGGGCATCATCCTCCCTGGCTACCTGCTTGGCCGAAGTCCCGGAAGAGACCAGGGAATGGAACCCGGAGATGGCCCCGCAGGCAATGGTAATGAAGAGGAAGGGCCACATAGAAGGTGCCGCCTCAGGATAAACCTGCACGACCGGAGCCACTACCTTGAGTTTCCCCAAAAAGCCGGCAACGAGAGCTCCAAGGACCAGGAGCACCATAGCAACAAGCAATTGGTGCGAGTTGATGTAGTCCCTGGGCTGCAGCAGAGTGGTTACAGATAGCATGGAGGCAAAGAAAGCATAGATCAGCAGGATGATCGTCCACACCCCGGTGGCGGGCATTCCGGCGATGGTGGGCATCTTAATAAAAGTCAAGAGTCAAATGATAAATAATTCATTATTTTACAGTGAGTTACAGCATTTTATTCAAGCATAGTTATAAACAAGCGGGATTTTAGGTTATAATGAATCCTGAAACATCTGGTGAAGATCGGACGCACTCCTCCAAATTTTAATCCTATTTCTTTGAATTGACATATTTTTTTTCCACTTGTGAAATGATTGAGGGTGAGGTAGGTACTTCTGGTAGTTAAA
>CAZERV010000137.1:0-2495 GCA_964514815.1 uncultured Spirochaetaceae bacterium
CGAGGTAGGCATTGATCAACTCCTCCGTCAATGAGGCTACCGCATGCTCGTCCTCCACGATTCCGGAAAAGATGAGCCTGATCCAATCCGCGCTCTGCCAGTGGGATGCTGTCCCGGAAAGGTCCTCTAACCCGCCCTCCAGGCTCAGGGGGAGCGTATATTCCCGGTACTGGCCTGAGGCTTTTAAAGGAATGAATTGGCAATCGACTTCCTTTTCCCCCTCCAGGGTCAGACAGTTTATTCCCCGTGGGCCGGTTTCATTTCTGCGCCAGACCCTGGCCGAGCCGGGGTAATTCAGTTGCATCCCGTTAATAGTTTCCGCCCTGCGGTCATGGATATGACCCAGGGCCGCGAAGTCGATTTGGAAGCGGGCAAAAAGGTCGGGGTCCAAAGCAGCGCCCCCGGCTTCCTCTTCAAAACCGGAATAGCTCATCCCGATAACCACGCCGTGAGCAACGGCAATGCGGATCTTTTCTTTCTTGGGCGGAACGCTCCAGTCCCTATAATCTGAATATCCCTGCTGATGGGGAACAGCCAGGATCTCGATGGGCGGCTTCGAGAAGAGCTGAAAGGGCTTTTGGTCGAGCAGGATAACGGGACCGAGATCGAGGCTTGAAAGCCGCCTGTTTTTTTGTTTCAGCTCCTCATGATTTCCGGGGAGGAGCAGGACCTCGGTCCGTCCCTTTAAGGGAGCCGTCCTCTTTCTGAACTCGGACCTGAGAGCTTCGGCATCCTGAAAGGAGTCGAAGGTATCGCCGGCCATAATCAGATAATCGGCCCGCTCCCGCTGGGCATGGCCGACAATTTCCTCAAAGCTCCTTAGAGAGTATTCTTCCTCGTTTTTGGAGAGATGAAGATCCGCACAGTGGATGATTTTCATATCTTGGCAGCATTATACATTCAAGTGTTCTCTTTGATCAATTTCTTGAACTCTTCCTGATCCACCGTCTCTTTCTCAAGCAGAAGGGCGGCCAGCTTTTCGAGCGGCTCCCGGCGTACCTGGAGAATAGCGAAGCTATTATCGTGGGCCTCGTCCAGGATGCGTTTGACCTCCTCGTCTATCTCCGCGGCGACCTTGTCGGAATATTCCTTTTCCGAGGACGGCCAGTAATCGCCTTTCAGAAAGGTGTTGTGAGGCCGTTCGTAAGCCATGAGACCCATTTTACTGCTCATCCCGTATTCCTTGACCATGGCCCGGGCGATATCGGTGGCCCTCATCAGGTCGTTTTGGGCCCCGGTGGATACGTCGCCGAGGACCATCTCTTCGGCGACCCTGCCTCCCAGGAGAACGGCGAGCCGGTCTTCCAGCTCGCTCTTGGTCATCAGGTATTTATCCTCGGTGGGCAATTGGATGGTATAGCCCAGGGCGGCCATGCCCCGGGGAACGATAGAGATCTTATGCACCACATCCGTATTCGGCAGCGATTCCGCCACCAGGGCATGCCCCGATTCATGGTAGGCCACGGTTTTCTTCTCTTTCGGGCTGATCAATCTCTTCTTCTTTTCCAGTCCCGCCACTATACGCTCAATGGCTTCTTCGAACTCCGCCATGGTGACTTTTTTCTTTTTGCGCCGGACCGCCAGCAGAGCTGCTTCATTGACAATATTGGCTAAATCGGCGCCCACAAAACCGGGGGTGCGGGCGGCTATGGTCTTGAGATTCACGTCATCGGCCAGGGTAACGCCTTTTATGTGAATATTGAGGATGGCTTCCCTGCCGGCGAGGTCCGGTTTGTCGACCATGACCTGGCGGTCGAACCGGCCCGGCCTGAGCAGGGCCGGATCGAGGATCTCCGGCCGGTTGGTGGCGGCCATAATGATGACTCCCTTCCTGGTATCGAACCCATCCATCTCGACCAGGAGCTGGTTCAGGGTCTGCTCCCTCTCATCGTGCCCGCCGATCGGGTTGAAACCCCTGACTTTTCCCAGGGCGTCCAACTCATCTATAAAAATAATGCAGGGTGCCTTTGTCGCAGCCTGGGCAAAGAGGTCCCTTACCCGGGCCGCCCCAACGCCCACGAACATTTCCACGAACTCCGAGCCGGAGATGCTGAAAAAAGGCACTTTAGCCTCCCCGGCTACGGCTTTTGCCAGTAGAGTCTTTCCGGTCCCCGGGGCTCCCACCAGGAGAATGCCTTTGGGCATTCTCCCGCCCAGCTCTTCAAACTTGGCCGGGTGCTGGAGGAATTCCACCACCTCTATTAGCTCTTCTTTGGCTTCGTCAATGCCAGCGACATCGATAAAATTTATCTTTTCCGCGGCCGAATCCGCTACCAATCTGGCCTTACTCTGGCCCACCTTGAGTATACCAGGGCCTCCCGCGCCCAGACGTTTCATCATGAAGCTCCAGATGGCAATCATGACGATGATTGGCAGAAGCCAGGAAAATAAAGACCCCAAAGCCGTGTTGGTCTGTTTTCCGGAAAATCGCACTCCCTTTTCTTCAAGATTTTTTACCAGACCGGGGTCCTCGATTCGGGTGGTAGTAAATACTG
>CAZERV010000137.1:2595-5816 GCA_964514815.1 uncultured Spirochaetaceae bacterium
AGTAAATACTGGAGTCCAAAGATCAGGAGCAGGGCCAGGAAGATGTAAACTAAGGAGAATTGGGTCTTCTTATGCTGTTCATTATTCATATTCAGCCTCTAAAAAGTTATCCTCTATATTAATGATAAAGCCGAATGATGCTAAAAGACAAACCTTTTTTTACGCTCAGGCGAGGACCTCAACAATCTGAGCCAGACCGGTCAGGACGGCATCCGGCTCGAGGCCGGAACAGAGGGGCTCTTCGGCCCGGATCCTTAAGGAGCGGCCGTCCCCGGCAAAGAGAGCGGTCCTGCAGCCGGTAAGGAAAGCCGGCCGGATATCGTTTAGCATATCGTTGCCTACATAAAGGACTTCCCGGGGAAGGATGCCGTGACTCCTCTCGAGTGCAGCCAGGGCCTTAAGAAACAGGGCCTGGGAGGGCTTGGCTTCACCCACCTGATAGGACCAGATACAGATCTCGAAGCCGAGCTCCCGATGAGAGCGCCCTAAAAAGGCGGGAAAAAGGAGAGGGGTATAGAACTGGGCGTTGGAAATGATCCCCAGAATCAAGTTTCTGCGCGCGATCTCCTTCAGCGTTCCTTCCAGGCCAGGCATGGGCCAGGTCGGGTTCACCCGGCATTCGTATTCAAGGGAAGCTCTCTCTACGGCCCCGGGCGTTATTTTGCCCACTATAAGGCCGTTCCTGACCAGTATTCTGAGGGTATCCTTAAAAATCGAAAGGATATCAATTTCCGGGTACTCTATGCCGGCCTCTTTTTGTTTGCCGTGAAAGCTCCTTATCCTTTCTACCAGCAGCTTGCTTCCCTCCCGGCCGGCTTTTCCCTGAAGTAATGAGAAACCGGTCGCCTCTGTCGCCCGGGCAAAAGCTTCCGCTTCATTCATGGTCCCGCTGGTCCCGATATCTCCGGATCCGGAGATAAAGAGAGTACCGTAGACGTCAAAAACGACCGACCTGATGCCGGAGAGCTTCTTAAGACGATTCTGATGCCCGGTGGGCAGTGGGGTTAGAGGGGAGGAGAGCTCCCCGATCCGCTCGATTAATTTCCGGCTCAAGAGATTTTCCGTTAATCCTACCAGCGGATCAGGTTTCCTCCATAGGTAAGACCGGCGCCGAAGCCGACGGTTAAAATCAGGTCTCCTTTATGGAGCAGGTCTTTCTCGTACATCTCATTCAGAGCCAGGGGAATGGTGGCTGCAGAGGTGTTGGCGTATTCCGCGATATTCATATAGAATTTTTCCATGGGAATTTGAGACCTCCTGGCGGCCGCCTCGACAATTCTGATATTGGCCTGGTGAGGAACTATATATTTTATCTGATCGAGCTCCAGGTTGTTTTTGGCTATTAGATTTTGGATGGTCGAAACAATGACCCTGACGGCAAAATAGTATACTTTTTTCCCATCCATCTTAAGAAGCAGATCTTTGACATCTGTTTTTTCTTGAATGAAGGGATAGCGGCTTCCCCCGGCCGTTCTCTCTAAAAGCCGGGCTCCCGCTCCCTCCGTCTTCATGATGGAATACAGTATGCCGCGGTCATTAGTGTCCGGATCGGCCGAGATAACCGCTGCCCCGGCCCCGTCGCCGAAAAGCACGCAGGTATTCCGGTCTTCCCAGTCGGTAATCCGGGTCATTATTTCGGCTCCGCATAGAAGGACATTACGGGCAAATCCGCTGGAAATATAGCCGCGAGCTGTTTCCAGGCCGTAGATAAACCCGGTGCAGCCGGCTACGATATCCATGGAGCCCGCATGATCGGCATTAAGCTTGTCCTGGACGATACAGGCAGTAGCCGGAAAGCCGACAAAGTCGCTGGTGGCGGTGGCCACGAGAATCATATCGATATTCTTGGGTTCAAGACCAGCCCTTTCCAGGGCTATTTTGGAGGCCTCTACGGCCAGGTCGGATGTAGCCTGCTCCTCACTGGCTATATGGCGAAAGCGGATCCCGGTGTGAGAGACGATCCATTCATCGGAAGTATCCAGATGGTCCGGGAAATCCTTGTTGGCCATGCGCTTCTCGGGTACATAGGCACCTATGGAACGTATAACGGCTTTCATTTGTCCCTCCCCGAATAAAAAAATGTGCCAGTATTTTAGCTTTTAATATGCTATATGGTCAATATCATTTGGGTTCATTGACAGACTGTTTAATTTACTCTTGACAGGCAAAATATGATATGCTAATAATCCTTAAATTCCTGGTTTATGGTGGCATTCAGGTCCATGGCAGCCGAGAGCTGCGCTGCATTTAAACTACTGATTTAAGGAGATTAAAGATGCTTCTAAACGGAAAGAAAGCGATTGTCACCGGGGGCGCCCGGGGCATCGGGAAAGAAATCGTCTTAAGCTTCCTTGAAGAAGGCGCTCACGTTACCTTCTTAGACCTGAATCCGAGTCCCTTCCTGGCGGAAATGGAAGAGGCGGCGCATTCTTCGGGAGTCAAGGTAAACTGGCGGAAAGCGGATGTTTCGAAAGAAGAGGAAATTACCCCGGTTATAGAGGAGATCCTGAAAGAGAGTGGGGGCATCGACATCCTGGTGAATAATGCCGGAATTTCCAGGGACGGGCTCATTTTTCGAATGTCTTTGGAGAATTGGGAAACCGTCTTGAAGATCAATCTGACCTCGGCCTTTTTAATCTCCCGCCTCATTGTCCGGGAGATGGTCAAGCGAAGAACAGGGTCTATCATCAACATCGCCTCGGTGGTCGGAATCGGCGGCAATGCCGGCCAGGCAAACTATGCTGCTTCTAAAGCCGGGCTGATCGGGCTGACCAGGAGCCTGGCCAAGGAAGTGGCTTCCAGGTCCGTGCGGGTAAACGCCGTGGCGCCGGGTTTTATCGAAACAGATATGACCAAAGACCTTCCTGAAAAAGTCAGGGAAGCCTACCTGGCCCATATTGCCATGGGCCGGCTCGGCAGGCCCGGGGAAGTCGCCGAGGTGGTAAGCTTTCTGGCCTCGGATAAGGCATCGTATGTAACCGGCCAGGTGCTGCGAATCGACGGCGGGCTGGTCATATAGGGCGTCTTTAAACCGGGGCGTCAGGCGGAAAAGATGTAATTATAAGGAGAAAATATGGAAAAAAGAGTCGTTATTACCGGAATGGGAACAGTAAATCCTCTTGCCAATAATGTGAAGGATTTCTGGACCAGGGTAAAGAATGTTGAGAATGGTATCAGCCGCATTACCCGCTTTGATCCATCGGAGTTTACCAGCCAGGTAG
>CAZERV010000138.1:0-3895 GCA_964514815.1 uncultured Spirochaetaceae bacterium
CTTTAATATTTCTGTACCAACTCGGCCATAGTTATAATAACCCCGGGATTTTAGGTTTTATTTGAAGCGGGCTTTCAGATCGGTAACCAGCTCGGGTATGAACCTGAGGTCTTTGATTTTTCCGGTCAGGCTCTGTCCTTAATGAGCCTGCTTTGAGAAATATTCGATCAACTGATCGATATGAAGCACTCCGTCGTAATCGAGGCCTTCGCCGCCCTGTTTCAATCTCCCCTTCTCCCCATCGGGGTCCCCTAAGCAGGTCACGATGATATCCGATACGCTTAAGTCCTCCTTCTCGGTGTAAACATTCGTAGTAGTCACAATATGCATTCCCGCAGCTTTAGCGGCCAGGACCCCGTTTCTCGAATCCTCCACCACGATGCATTCTTCCGGTTTCAAGCCGGTTTTTTTCAGAGCCAGGAGGTAAATCTCGGGGTCGGGCTTCTTCTTGCTGACGATATCTCCGGCCAGGACAAAATCGAACTTTATATCTTTGAGTATATTGTAAGCCACCGCCCGGGCCGCTTTTTCATTCGAGGTGGTGCAAATTCCTATGGTCAGGCCCCTGTCCATGGCCTCTTTCATGATCCTTTTTATCCCGGGCCTGAGGGGGAGCTGCCCGCTTTCTATGAGCTCGATGAAAATATCCGTTTTTCTCTTATGAAGCTTCTTGATGAGCTCGTCTTCCTCTTCCGGCTTTACTTCCACGCCGAAGCCTTTTTCATGGAGGTGGCGCCGCATCCTCTCCTTGCCGCCGGCAATCTGAAGAAGCTCATGGTAATAGTCCACATCCCACTCGACCTTAAAGCCGAACTCCTTGAAGGTCATATTGAAGGCGACCCGGTGACCGTCCCTCTCGGTATCGATGATTACCCCGTCCTGGTCGAATACCAGGGCTTTAATTTCCGCCATCTTTTTCCTCCTGGAATCTATTCGCTTTTACGCTTTGCCCGCACATCCGAGGATCTCGATCCAGTCCTCGATATTCTTCATGATCGCCTTTTTTACCGCGCTGTCTATCTTTCCGGGATTGTACTCCTCCCGGTGTGCCGAGATATACTCGTAGCCCGTATCGATCAGCGTATGCTTGAGCTCGGTGGAAACATTGAACTTCGAGCCTCCCAGGGCTACCAGCTTCTTTACCACTTCCTCCTTGAGCCCGGTCCCGCCGTGGATGACCAGGGGAACTCTCGGAACCTTCCCGTTGATCAGTCCGGCTATTCTACTTAGCCTCTCCAGGTCCAGTTTCGGATTTTCCGTCTTGTATATTCCATGTGCGGTCCCGATGGCCGGAGCGAGCAGGTCGATCCCGGTTTTTCCCACGAACTCCACCGCTTTTTCCGGGTTGCAGAGAGCGGCTTCATCCTCGGCCACTTTGATCTGGTCCTCTACCCCGGATACCGTGCCGAGCTCTCCCTCCACGGAAATATTCCCGATGCCGTGGCAGTAATCGCAGACCTCCTTGGTCTGTCTCAAATTTTCTGCAAAGACCTGTTTCGAGGCATCGATCATGATGTTCGTATAGCCGGCATCGGCGCACCGCTTGCAATAATCGACATCGGTGCAGTGGTCCAGGTGGAGACAGATGGGTATCGGGGCCGATTCCGCCAGGGCCCGGTATACGGCGACAAAGACCCGGGGATCCAAAAACCTGGACGGGGTAACGGAGGTCTGAATGATTAGAGGAGCCTTCTTATTGACCGCGGCCTCTACCACGGCTTCCATCTGGATGATGTTGGTCACATTGAATGCCCCAACGGAATATTTCTCTCTTGTGGCTTTTAAAAGTATTTCCTTTGCATTTACAATTGCCATTTTTCCCCCCTCTTAAAGCTTATATTTTAGCACCGCTATCAGCCGGCGCCTAAGGCGCTTTAATCTATTTAACTTCAGCGGAGCTTATCTCCCGCCTGTACTGGCCGGTTTCGACCCTGAACAAATACCTGTCGCCGCGGTAGTAGGAATGAAGGACCTCTATACACTTATTTTGCGAGGTATAGGCCAGGCTCTCCAAGAACATGCAGGGCTCGAATCTGCTCATACCACATTTTTGCACCACGTCCCTGGGAGCCTTCACGGCCCGGATAGCCTGGCTTGAATGGTGCAGGTCGGCATTAAACTTGTTTGTCAATAACCGGTACATGGAGCCCTTGATTTCCATATCGAGTAGCTCACCGAAATCCTGGAAAGAATAAAACTGGATCTCGAGCAGGAAGGGCGTCTTGTCTGCGATCCTTAGGCGCTCGATTTTTACCACCTGTTCGCCCTTATTCAGCATGAGTTTCTCCGCTATCTCTGAAGAAGCCTTTACTTTCCCCTTGTAGATAATCCTGTCTTCGATTTCCACATCATTTAGCTCGAAGTCGTCAATGAAGCTCGTCATTTTGCCAAGTTGATGAATCGGGTACAAAATTGTTTTTCTTCTCACAAAGGTCCCTACGCCCTTCCTTTTCTCAAGCAGGCCGCGGTGAACCAAAAGGGAAATGGCATGCCTGACCGTATTTCTATTGAGTTGAAAGTCTTTGGCCAGCTCTCCCTCCGAAGTAAGTTTAGAGCCTACCTTGAAGGTTTCTCTTTTGATCATCTTCTCTATCCAGTCGGATAGCTGGAGATACAAGGGCATGGGATCCGTTTTATCGATCATTCTTTCCAACCTGTCTACCTATCCTATATCAATACTCTCTGCAGAAATCGGCTATATCTCTTCTTGCTCAAGCTGCTTGACCTGCTTAACACCCTTTTTTCTGAAAGAAAGCGCGAACAGACCGAGGACGACACAAACTATCAGAATAATGAGAGTCGCCATTGCGGATGACGAGCCTTCTTTCCCGTCCTTTTCCAGATTGATTACCGAGACTGCGGCCAGGTGAACGTCAGGAGAAATGAGAAAGATGACCGCGCTTATGGTTACCATACTGCGCATGAAGTAATAAATGAGATTGCTCATAAAAGAGACCCTGCTGAGCGGGAAGATGACTTTCAGGAAAGTCCTGATTATATCTGCTCCGAGGCTGGTGGCAGCCTCGTCCATCGAGCTGTCGATGTTTTTCATATTGGAGATACTGGAAAGTGTTCCCAGGGTAAAATTGCAGACCACGATATTTATGATGATCAGGGCTGCCTTTCCGTAAAGTAAATTATCGAGATTTAAGAATCTGGTGTTATATATCAGGATGTAGCCGAGACCCATTACCAGGCCGGGTATTGCCGCCGGAACCACGGACAGCAGGTACAATGGCTGGGCGAAGAAAGGCTTTTTCTTCTCTATGACATAGCCGTTTAACATGGTCAGAAGGGAGCCGATGAATCCTACGATTATCGCTATCCAGAGACTCGTCCAGAGCACTCCCATCCCGCCGGGTATGCGGAAATGAAAGTGCTTCAAGGTGAGGCTCCAGTTATACATCCAGACGGAAACGAAAGATTTTATCACTACCACCCCGATCACGGAAATCATCACCGCAGCCATGAGCCAGCAAAAGATGTTGAAACTCCATTTTTTCATGGGTCGAGACGGCGGCAGGGTAGGTTTGGCCTGGCCGCTTATAAGGGCATGGCTCTTTTTGGTGAAATAATAATTGAGGAGAAAAGCGATAATCGATGGGATTAGCAGCACCACCGCGATGGTAGTGCCCAGGTCAAACCGCTGCATGCCGATAACCTGGAGATAAATTTCGGTGGAGAGAACCCGGTATCCCCGGCCGATAATGATGGGGTTGCCGAAATCCGTTATGGCCAGGTTGAAAACCAAGGCCGCGGCGGAAAAGATACCGTATCGGGCGGTAGGAACGGTGATTCTAAAGAAAGTGGTTACGCCGGATGCTCCCAGGCTGGAGGCAGCTTCGTCCAATCTAGTGTCCACCGCGGAAAGAGTGGTATAGAGAATGACCATGGC
>CAZERV010000138.1:3995-5526 GCA_964514815.1 uncultured Spirochaetaceae bacterium
CCATGGCCTGGAGAAGTGACGGAGCCACCAGGGGGATCATGGCAATATAATAGAGAGCTTTTTTCCACTTGATCGTGGTCCTGGTCAGCCCATAGGCGAAAAAGAAGGCCAGCACCGTGGTGATGATCATGGACCAGAGGGAGATCCATAAACTGTTGAAAAGAGATTGTATTATGGCCGGTTTGCTGAAATAATTTATGAAGTTTGAAAGAGTCAATCCTGGCAAGAATTGATGGGTTTCCTGCTCGTACCTGGTCATGCTCAAACGGAGGATATTAAAAACCGGTATGACCATAAAGAGGATGAGGAACAGTCCGATACTTCCGCCGACGAGATAAACAATCAGTTTATCTTCAATTATTTTTCTTTCAGGCAGCTCTATTCTTTCTGTTTTTACGGTAGACATCTATTTTCTTCGGGTTACTAGTTTTTATAGACTCTGAACGCCCCGGGAGGTAAATAGAGTCTTAAATTATCGCCCCTGTTTATTCCCAGTTCCTCGTATCTTTTTTCCAGGAAATCCACAATAATATCCCGGTCACCGACCCGGACTAACAATCGGACCATGAGTCCCAGGAAAACAACAACCATGAGTTTACCGGTTAAAATGTTCTGGGGAACAAGATCTTCCGTTTCTTGATTCATTACTATCTCGATTTTTTCCGGCCTGATTGCCCCGGTGACCAGACCCGATTTTATTCCGTTCGCCTGCGAAACCTTGAGCTCGAAGTCTTTGCCGTGAATAACGTTATTTTTCAATTCTCCTTCGAAAAAATTACTCGTGCCTACGAAGTTGGCCACATATTTTGATTCCGGGTTTTTGTAAATATTGATCGGTTTATCGATCTGCTCTATCTCCCCCTGGTTCATGATCACTACCCGGTCCGATATTGAGAGAGCCTCCTCCTGGTCGTGAGTAACATAGATTGTGGTTATGCCGAGATCTATTTGGAGCTGCTTGATTTCCGCCCTGAGCTTCACCCTGATTTTTGCATCCAGGGCGCTGAGCGGCTCATCGAGCAGAATAACCTCGGGGTTCGGCGCCAGGGCCCGGGCCAGGGCCACCCTCTGCTGCATCCCTCCCGATAGCTCAGGCGGATATTTCTCCTTATGCTCTATGAGGCCCACCATGTGTAAAAGCTCATCGACCCGTTCCTCGATTTTATTCTTCGTGTATTTATGCATTTTTAGCCCGAAAGCCACGTTTTCTTTGACCTTCATGTGCGGAAAAAGGGCATAGGATTGGAACACAATGCCGAAGTTCCTCTTCTGGGGGATAAGGTCATTGATGACCTTGTTGTCGTAGAAGATCTTGCCGGAAGTCGGAGTCTCAAATCCGGCTATCATGCGGAGCGTGGTGGTCTTCCCGCATCCGGACGGACCGAGGAGAGTGACGAACTCGCCCTCCTTTATTTTGAGGTCGATGTTTTTAACCGCGTGAAGTCTCAAGAATACCTTCGAGACATTCTCGAGCACCAGATTTTTTGGCATAAGCTAACGATCCTTAAAGGTTTTGTCTTTAAGCAGCAAT
>CAZERV010000139.1:0-2478 GCA_964514815.1 uncultured Spirochaetaceae bacterium
ACCCGGGCACGACCACGGTGTCGGAGCAGTCTATGACCCTGTTTTGGGAGCCCCGAACATCCGGGGCGGAAATTTCTTCGGCTATCCTCTCTATCCTGTTGCCCTCGATCAGGATATCGAAACCCTTTAGAGGGCCATTCCTTTCAGGAGTCAGAATATATAAACAGTTTTTCAGCAGGATCATGAGTGAATCTTTTCCCATACTTTTTCAGGGCTAAAGGGTGTCTCAAACATTCTCACCCCCACCGCATCGTAAATAGCATTGGCTATAGCCGGGGCGGGACCGTTTATGGCGATTTCCCCGACCGATTTGGCGCCAAAGGGTCCGGTCTCCTCGTAGGAGTCAACCAGGATGGTCTTCATCTCCGGGATATCGGAAGCGGTATAGATTTTATAATCCCAGAAACGGGAATTCATCATTTTCCCGTGCCGGTTGAAATTGTAATCCTCCCAGAGGGCATAGCTTATCCCATTGACTACGGCTCCTTCCACCTGACCCTCCGCCAGGATGGGATTTATGGGCTGGCCGCAGTCGACCGCAGAGACAAATTTCACCACGTATACCCGGCCGGTTTTAATATCCACATCCACCTCGGCAAACTGGGCTATAAAAGGCGGGGGCGACTCATCCGCAATATTAGAGGCATCGGCCTGGATGTGGAACTGGTCCTGGCTGTAAAGGCTGCGGTAGGAGATCTCTGTAAAGGAAACTTCTTTCCTGGTTTTCCGATCGACCACATTTTCTCTATTTATAACGAGGTCTCCCGGATCGGCATCCAGCATTCCGGCGGCCACCTCGATAATCTGGGCCGCTATTTTCCGGGCGCATTTTTCAACCGCGCCACCGGAGATATAGGTCGTGGATGAGGCATAGGCGCCCACGTCGAAGGGGGTAAGGTCAGTGTCTGAGGAGAGAACGATTATTTTTTCCAGCGGGACCTTTAATACTTCAGCGGCAATCTGGGCCAGGATGGTATCCGATCCCGTGCCGATGTCCGTGGCCCCGATGAATAGATTAAAGGAACCGTCTTCGCTCATCCTCATCGAGGCGCTGGCCATATCTATTCTCGGGATCCCCGATCCCTGCATCGCCGCCGCCATGCCCATTCCCTTTACCCTGTCATCCCCGACTTTGATCCGCTTTCCTCTCTTTTTATACCAGTCGATGGCATCTGCGCCACGGTCGATGCATTCATCCAGATTGCAGGACTTGATGGTCTGGCTCACGCCTTCCTTTCCCTCGCCGAGCGCCTCAAAGACCGCCGAGGTCTCCCCTTCCCTGATATGCCATTTCTTATAGAACTCCGGGAGGTCCTGGTTGCAGGCCCGGGCGATCATGTCCATCTGCTGATTAAAAGCAAAGTAACCCTGGGTTGCCCCGTAGCCCCGGTAGGCCCCGCCCACCGGGAGATTGGTGTAGACGGATTTCCCGGTAAAGCGCATATTCTCTATCTTGTTGAAGAGGGGCAGCACCTTGGAGCCGGTATTCGAAAGCACGGTAAGGGCATGAGTGCCGTAAGCCCCGGCATTCATGAGCGCGTCCAGCTCGAGGGCGGTAATTCTCCCGTCCTTTTTAGCGCCGGTTCTCATTCTGAGTCTCATCCCGTGCCTGGTCCTGGTGGAGATGAAAACTTCTTTCCTCGAAAAAACCAGCCGGGCGGGCCTCTTATTCCGCCAGGCAACCCAGGCCACCAGGGGCTCCAGGATCACCTCCTGCTTGCCGCCGAATCCGCCGCCGATTCTCGGCTTGATTACCCTGATTTTTCCTACCGGCAGGTCGAGCAGCTTGCCCACGATTCTCCTGGCATGGAAGGGAACCTGGGTGGTGGAGATGATCACCAGCCTCCCCCGCTCGTCGAAAAAAGCCAGGGCCGCATGCGGCTCAATAGCGCAGTGAGAGGCGATCTGCATCTTGTAGGTATGCTCTTCGATAAAATCCGCTTCCTTGAATCCCTTCTCAAGATCGCCGAAGTCGATCCTGATCTCCGCAGCCAGGTTCGATTCCGGCCTGTATTCAACCGGGATCTTCGCATATTCATCGTCCTCATGTAGGCAGGGGGCCGAATCGTCCATGGCTCGCTCAACATCGAAGATCGGTTCTAACGGCTCATATTCAACCTTTAGCTTTGAAACCGCTTCCCGGGCACTCTCTACTGTTTCAGCCGCCACCAGGGCGACCCTGTCCCCCACGAAGCGAACTCTTTTATCGAAGAGCAGGGTATCGTAGGGAGAAGGCTCCGGATAGCCCTGGCCGGCGGTCGTGTGCAGGACTCTCGGGACATTCTTAAAGTTGAGGATATCCACCACCCCTTTCACCTTTTCAGCTTCGGAGGTATCGATATTTAGGATTTTCGCATGGGCATGGGGAGAATATAGGATGGCGCATTGCAGGGCATTCTTTATCTGAAAATCGTCGGTAAACTTTTCCCAACCCACCGCCAGGGACAGGGAATCGATTTTCGGTTCTGATTTTCCCAC
>CAZERV010000139.1:2578-5402 GCA_964514815.1 uncultured Spirochaetaceae bacterium
CAACCCTCGTTCGAGCTGAACACCGGCCAGGTGCTTAATATAGGAAGCGCTGAAGCCCTTCTTGCCGGGAAACTCAAGCTCATCTGCGCCGCCGAGCCCTTCGATCTTAACCTCTCCGGCAGCCCGGCCTTTTAAAGATTCTTCCAGTTCATTCAATCTTGTGTACCTCTTTAACGTACCCACGAACACGATTCTTAAATCCTCGATTGTAGACTCAGCTTTCTTTAAAAGGATGGAGATGGAAAATGCCGGGTAATCAAAATGCGTCCGGGTTTCCCGGTGATAATATGAGCTCCAGCCGTCCTCAGCCCGGTAAGGGGCAAACCTGATTCCGGTTATGAGACTCTGTTTTCTCAATTCCCGATCTTTCACATACCGGCTGACCGGGTAGCTTGCGATCGGATAGCTGCCCTGTTTGCCGGCTGGTAAATCGCCGAGCACGGAAACCTCCGCCTCAAGCGCCAGCAGGGGGCCCATCAGGTCCGACCAAAGGGGGAATGTAGCTACGCTTCCGCCAACTGTAATCCTGTTCCTCAAGGGGGTAGTTGCAGAGGCATCCAGGGCCTTAACCAGAATATGGTCCGGATCGATCTTCTGCAGATAATCATAAACATCCGCATAGGTGCAGGCTGCCCCGGCCTCAACCAGGTCGTTCTCCCGGCGCACGTATTGCAGGGGCAAATGGCTGAGCTCGATGAGCCCTTTTACTTTAGTCATGCCGCCCCTGAGGAGGAAGGTCCCCCCGCCGTGCGGGCGAACTCCTTCTATTTTCAGGAGCTCCGGCACCTGCTCAAGCTTTTCGGGAAAATACCACGCGATCTCTCTCATCGATCATTACCTCTATCCGATACGTGCCTGTTAGGCGCGCCTGAAGGATGCCAGTTAATCGATTATTGGTCAAGATATTAAGGTCGGTCTGCCGGAGAGCGATCAATCCGGTTTGATCCTGATATCCCCGGAAGTTGTTTTCAATTTCAGAGTATTTATATCACTAACCACAAATCCATTAAGCCGATTTTTCCGGATTTTGCCCTGGAGGGTCAGCGGAAAATCACATTCAATATCACCGGATATGGTTTTCGCTGAAAGAGCAAACTCCGACTCTTTCGGCAAGCGGAGGGTAATGTCCCCGGAAACACTTGTGCCATCGATTGAGTTATTAAATTGGCTGAACTGCGTCTTCAGGTCCCCTGAGGTACTTGAAAAATCAAGATCGCCCTCAAAGCTGCCCAGGTACACCTTGCCGCTGACGGTATCCAGCCTGGATTCTTTTGATTTCAAGACCTCCGCCCGAAAATCCCCCACCTCGAGCCACTCGATCTTGACATTCCCGGAGACCGTTTTTACGAAAAAATCTTCCAGGCTCAATTCCGGGATGGTAACATCCCCCGAAACGCTGCGGGCTGATACTGTGTTTTTAAAGCTTGAAGGGAGCTCGATATCAAGCCTGAGCCTGGAGAGAATAAAGCCGATATTAATACCGGGATACCTCTTGATCTCCACTTCCAGGGTACTTCCCTTTTTTTGCACCTCCAGGTAGGGCATCTTATCTTTTGAATCCGTATTGATAGAGCCGTAGAAATGAGCCCTGATCGTGTCGCCGGGCGAAGATATGAAATAGATATCAGCACTGGTCGTTGAAATTGAAATTGAATTGATGCCCGACAGCGGAAAGCTTTCTTCCTGATCTATGTTATTTTGGTATTGCGCTCTCGCTTTAAAAGATCCGGAATACCAGCCTTTATCGAAAAAAAACCCGAAGGCGATAGCAAAGGAAACAACCGCGATAATTCCCAAAAGCAGGGATGTTTTTCTGACTTTATTTTCTGATGTCATTTGGGCCTCCTATCCTCTGACAATGTTGATATTGAATTGAATATATTTCAAGGTGATCTTATAAAACCATTTGCTCACATAGGTCATGCCTATACAGAAAAGCGCTCCCAAAGCGCTCAGTCCTATTGAAGAAAAGATCGTAAATAACAGGTTAGATGGTCCGGTGACATAGGAACGCACAAAAGGCGAAAATATCAGCCCCAGCAGAATCCCTACGCCGGAAAGAGCGATAGAGACCCTGCCGCCGCCCATAGGCCGATCAAGGCCCCTGCCAGCCCGAGAAAAGGCCCAAGAACGAAAACCAGGTTAACAAATCCCAGGCTCATGGCGGCGAACACGGCCTTCAGGATATTGCCGACCGACTTATTATCCCGGGCTTTGCTGAGGATGGTATCCGCTTTATAAGCTTTTCCAATGGCTGCCGGATTTCCCAGGGCTCTTACGATCTCTTCCTCAGTTTTGCTTTCTGCCTGGCCGCTTCTGAAGTGTTCCTCGTAATCATATGGTTTCATCCTGTGGAGAGAATTTCTTTTTTTTCAGCCTCGGCTATCCCGGAAAGACTTCTTTCAAGTTTCTCTAAAAAATCCTTTTTATTCATTTTGTTCCTCCTTTTGTTCAACATCTTCGAGAAGGGCATTTACCCCCCTGATAAATTCGGTCCATTCGGCTTCCAGTAACTCTTTGCTCTTCGTTCCCTGCTCGGTGATCCGATAATACTTTCTCGGGGGTCCTTCGGCAGACTCTTTCAGGTAGGTTTCAAAATACCCTTCCATGGAAAGCCTCCTGAGAAGCGGATATATTGTCCCCTCGGAAATCGCTATGTTTTCCGAAATGGTCCGCACGAGCTCGTACCCGTAGTAGTCCTTCCTGTTCAGCAGGGCCAGAACGCAGAGCTCAAGCACTCCCTTTTTAAATTGGATGTTCATCTCAATAATCTCCCGGCTAATTTCGACTTTATCACTGCACTTCCTCCCATTTTCAGCACTTG
>CAZERV010000140.1:0-5304 GCA_964514815.1 uncultured Spirochaetaceae bacterium
GCATTTCCAGCTCCGGGATTTCGGCTTCCGGGGCTTCCTCCAGGGTGAGCTCTTCCTCCGGCATTTCCAGCTCCGGGATTTCGGCTTCCGGGGCTTCCTCCAGGGTGAGCTCTTCTTCGGGAAGCTCAAGCTCGGGCACATCCTCCCGTGGGATCTCTTCCAGGGTAAGCTCTTCTTCGGGAAGCTCAAGCTCGGGCACATCCTCCCGTGGGATCTCTTCCAGGGTAAGCTCCTCAGCGGCTGCCGGCTCTTCGGTCAAGGCTTCAAGTTCCTCCATCGGAGTTTCGGACAGATCGATTTCATTTTCGGATGGCAGCTCCAGCTCAATTTCTGCCTCCTGCACTTCTTTAGAATCCTCATCCGGGGTAAGCTCCTCCTCAGGTGTTTCCATCTCCGGGACTTCCGCTTCCAACGTTTCCAAAGTTTCTTCTTCCCCGGCCGGTTCTTCAATTTCGAGAGAAACCTCTTCTTCCGGAACCTGCTCGAGTTGTTCCATTTCCATAGCCGGAGCGGAGGTGTTGCGTTGCACGCCCAAGGTCGGCGCAAAAGCCTCTTCTATTTCCTGTTCATCTATATTGATCTCTACCTCGCCCGGCTCTTCCACAACTTCAGTGCCCGATACTTCCGCCTCTTTGACTTCTTCATGAGGCTCTTCGGTAACTGCCTGCGGACCTCCGCGGGCGGAAAGCTGTTCTTCCAAAGTAATTTCCGGTTTATCAGCGGCTTCCTCGGTGACATCGGCTGTATTGAGGATGTTATCCAATTCGTCTCCGGTTAGAGCGATTGTTTCATCCTCCTCTTCATCAAAAAAGCCTTTTGCCTCGGGTGACACAGGCTGAACTTCCACTTCCCCAGGAGTTTGCTCGACCTTACCCAATCCGGACAGCTCTTTTTTTAGCTCCCGGATGTCTTTCCTGATTGATTTGAGCTCCTTTTCTATTTTCTGAAGGATTTCCGAGGAATCTTCCTGAACAGCACCCAGGCCGGCATCTGCCGACATGAGCTCAGTCTCTAATGCGCCCAGATCGTCAAAACGATCCACAATGTTCGTTTCATCAGAAAGGGGTAAATCAATCTCAGCCTCTTCTTCAAGCTCGAGCACAGGGAGCTCTTCCGCCGCTTCAGGCCCAGGCATTTCTTCCAGGCTAAAATCCTCAAGCTCTTCGTCGGCGGTAGGCAGAGTTATTTCCTCTTCCGGCTCAGGCATTTCTTCAGCTTCCAGGTCTTCCAGCTCAAGATCGGGGAGAGAATCCATGTCCATATCAATATCTTTATCGAGTCCAAATTCACCGGGCTCAGGAAGCTCTTCCTCGCCCGTCTTGGTCGAAGTTTCCGGGGAAGGCTCGACTTCAAGCTCGCCGAGGAGATCCTCTTCTTCTTCAGTGAGATGAGATTCGTCTGAGCTTTCAAGATCGGAAAGCTCAAAAGACGCTTCTTCTTCCAGGTTGCCTTCGATCTCCTCAGGTTTGATCTTGACCCAGACTCCATATTGCTCGAGGGCGTCGTCTTCAGTATCCCCATCCTCACGCTTTATTTCGGCACTGTTGATAATGTTATCCAGTTCACTTGAGGAGAGGGCCACATCTTCCTGTTCCAATTCTTCTATACTACCTTCTTTGCTCTTGCGGTCATTTACTGCCATTTCCATCTCCCGGGGATAGTCTGCACATTATCTTTATAATTATCGGTAGAAAATTATCCCTTTTAATCTAATATTACTCGTATGAAAGGTTTTTTCAATAGGCAATTTTCACACTAAAGGTATTCAAGCGGTTGAGGAATCAGGCCGTACATATAGATGAATGAAGAATTTTCGACTCTTAATTTATTTTGCCCTCGGATATCTCGGCAGCTCTCTGCTCCTTCTCTTTTTTGGAAGCGGAGGTAGGCTGGAGTATAAGACTCTGAACGATTATCGAACGGTACTGAGCGGTAATATCAAGGAATTGAAGAACATAAATAACAGTCTCCTGGCAGAGCTAGATGCTTTAAGCTACGATCCTGAAAGAGTCGCATTACAGGCCAGGGAGCTGGGTTATTTGAAGGAAGACGAGGGAATAATAAAAATCGAAGGGTATTCCCCGGCTAAAAGCTACTTTACGGTCGGAAAAATCATTCGAAGAACGCCCTCGAATAATTATAGGTTCGACTGGATTTTCAAGCTTCTCGGAATGATTATCCCTTTGACGCTTTATTTGTTTTATCGCCTGGCATTGAGGAAGGACGGTTATGCTAATCGGAATTAAAGACCCCGCTCTTTTTTCAACCCTGACCAAGATCTTGAGTCAAGGTCGAATCGCCGTGATTCCGTGTGATACGATTTATGGAATTGTGGGAGTCGCTCCCGATACGGAGGAAAGAATACGAGACTTGAAGGGAAGTATGGAACATAAGCCCTTCATTCAGCTCATACCCTCGGCTGAATGGCTGCCTGACTTCACCGATTTATCGCTTCCGGAGAGCTTAAGGAAGTTCTGGCCGGGTCCCCTGACTGTCATTTTTCCGGCCAGAAAGGGCGGGACCGTTGCCCTGCGAGTCCCTGAGGATTCTCTCCTGCAGAGACTTATCCGGGCTATTAAGAAACCTCTATATTCAACCAGTGTCAATAAGAGCGGCCAGGAGCCCTGCTGGAAGATTCAAGACATCAAATCCGTCTTTTCTCAGGATGTGGACCTGGTAGTTGACGCCGGTGATCTTCCTGGCCGCCGACCTTCAACAGTACTCGATATTTCTAGTACGCCTTACCGTCTCGTAAGAAAAGGTGTGGTAGAGCTGCCCAAAATAATCTTCTCTTAAATCAGAATATCTTCTCTATAACTTCTTCCATCCGGGAAACAGGATAAAATCGAATTCCATCTTTAATGTGGTCCGGAATTTCTTCCAGTTCCTTCTCATTTTGAGAAGGGATAACGATCTCCTTGATCTTATTTCTTTTAGCGGCAATCACCTTTTCCTTTAATCCACCGATAGGAAGTACCTGGCCCACCAGAGACAGCTCCCCGGTCATGGCCAGGGATTTCTTCACTTTTTTATTGGTTACGAGTGAGAGCAAGCAGGAAGCCATGGTAATTCCGGCGGAGGGACCGTCTTTCGGGGTGGCTCCGGCCGGGACATGGAGATGGATCTGATTATGTTCAAAAAAGGTTTTATTGACCCCGAAATCGACGGCTATATGGCGGGCATAGGTATAGGCGATGTTGGCCGATTCTTTCATGACATCACCGAGCTGCCCGGTAAGGCGCAGGCCCTCTTTGCCGGGATTGGCTACTGCCTCTATTATTAGAATTGCTCCTCCCAATTGCGTCCAGGCCAGCCCGATGGCCATACCGGGTTTTATGATCTGTTTTATACCTTCCTCAAAGAAGATCGGTTTACCCAGGTAACTTTTAAGACTTTCAACTGTTATAGACACCGGAAAGGAAATATCGTTCATAACTGACTTTCTGGCCACTTTCCGGTGAATCTTATCCAGCGCTTTTTCATAGTTTCTTAAACCCGCTTCCCGGGCATAGTCTTCGGCAATCTGCAGGAGGGCCTGTTTCTTATATTTAATATCCGCTTTCTGCAGTCCGCTTCGGGCCAGAGATTTTGGGATGAGATATTTTCTGGCAATTACGACCTTTTCCTGGTTGATATACCCGGAAAGACGAATAACCTCCATCCGGTCCAGAAGGGGGGCCGGGACAGTGTCGAGGGTATTGGCCGTGGTGATGAAGAGGATATTGGATATGTCGAAGGGGAGGTCAAGATAATGATCCCGGAAAGCAACGTTTTGTTCCGGGTCCAGGACCTCAAGAAGGGCGGAAGAAGGGTCGCCCTGAAAAGAAACGCCCAGCTTGTCGATTTCATCGATCATGAAGACCGGGTCCTTTGCCTTGACGATTTTCAGGCCCTGGATGATCTTTCCGGGCATGGCACCCACATAGGTACGCCGGTGCCCTTTAATCTCCGCCTCATCTCTCATTCCCCCAACCGAGAAACGGAAGAACTTTTTTCCCAATGCCCGGGCTATGGATTTCCCCACCGAAGTCTTGCCGACCCCCGGCGGACCGACCAGGCAGAGAATGGATCCCTTGGTATCCTTTTTGAGTTTACGTACGGCCAGGTATTCTAGAATCCGCTCTTTTACATCTTCGAGCCCGTAATGATCTTCATCGAGAATTTTATGGGCACGCTTCATGTCGATCTCTGCCGGTTTGGGCACGTTCCAGGGAAGAGTTATGATCGTTTCCAGGTAATTCCTGGTTACGATAAACTCGGAAGAGTTGGAATCCATGAGGGAGAACTTTTCCAGTTCCTGTTCCACTTGTTCGGCCACATCCTTATCCAGTTTGAGCTTTTCAACCCCTTCTTTGAACCTCGTATATTCACTGCTCTTCGAATCAACGGGCATTCCCAGTTCGGACTTGATCGCCTTAAGCTGCTCTTTCAAGAAATATTCCCTCTGGCTCTTGGATATTTTCTCATTGATCTGCTTCTGGATTTTTTTCTGGATGGAGAGAAGCTCCTTTTCTTTATTGATAAAGATGAGCACCCGCATCATCCGCTCATAAACATCCAGGATTTCCAGGATCTTCTGCTGCTCGATCCTTTCAATATTCAGGATAGAGGTAATAAAATCGGCTATCTTGCCGGGGTGATCGATGTTGACTATATTCAGGCGCATCTCTTCGGAGAAAAGGGGATTGTCCGCCGAAATCTGCTTCATCTCATTGATCAGGGAACGAGTGAGCGCTTTAACCTCATCTGTTTCAACATTTTCATCCTCCAGGTATTCGGCAGCCACGTCTATGGGATATTCTTTATGGATGAACTTCTTAATCCTGAAGCGTTTGATGGTCGAGATAAAGATATTGATTCCTCCGTCCGGGAGGTTCATTTTTTTAATGATTTTAGCCGCCGTGCCTATTCTGAAAAGATCGTCACTGGTCGGCCTTTCCGTATCTTCGCTCCTGGTTAGCATCAGCCCCATAAAACCGTCTCCGCTGAGGGCCTTCTCTACGATTTTTACGTCATCCTCCAAAGGAATCATCATGGGTATTAAGATTCCCGGAAAAATCGGTTTTCCCAGGAGCGGCAGGATGCACAATTTATGAGGGAGCACCTGGCTTGTGGGCACAATCTGTCTGTCTGTCATACTTTTCCTCCCTATAAAGATTATTGATCCCACAAACACATGTCAAGAAATATTAGCCCGAAGGTGTCTTCATCCCCGGAGGTCGTAGATGCCCGCAGGTGTCTTCATCCCTGGAGGGGGGTAGAGAATAGCCCCTTGCCCGGGGGCGGTTTCTAAATTAATATAGG
>CAZERV010000141.1:0-5032 GCA_964514815.1 uncultured Spirochaetaceae bacterium
CGGGATTATGGTAAACGAAGGAAACGGCGGCCGGATGGAATCGGTGAAATAAATTGCATAAATTCATCTTGACCTGGGCTCGTTCTTTTAATAGCATTGATATTATTCCGGAGGAAAATATTGCCTATCAAAGACCAGAAAATAATGCAAATGATCGAAAATATTCGGGATCATTATCAAAAAAATATAAATAATAGATATATACGAAAAGCGTTTATGCACATTGAGATCCCGAGAGAAGCCTGGGAAGGCCTGGAACGACTTACGGAAAAAAACGACTACTATAAAATCCAGGGCTACCATTATAAAGAGCTATATGAACAGATTCATGCCGCAGCTACTTTCGTCTACCACGCCAAGCAGGAAATTCTGCCCGGGATCAAAACCTATCTGGCCGGGGGTTCGGACACAGTGTTTTCCAGGAAGAGCGCGGAACCTGAGCGGGACCGCGTTCTGAGAGATATGGCCATAAACAATTTGCAGTCCAATCTCGGCATCTTCGCCGATATGCTCAATGAGCTCTATATAAAAGTTGTCAATCTTGACAAAGAAGATCACCCCGGCACAAAACCTGTTTACGAGCGAATGCCGGAATTAAAAGAGATCGGCCAACTGCTCGTCTAGGGCCGGCTAAAGCTTTCCCAGGCTTAAATCGCCGTAAATCTTATAAACAGGGCCATCCCGGACCACATCCAGCTCTTTACCCGGAAACTGTTTCGGAAGCTCCCGCCTTAAAAGTTGAATAACCTCTTCGACTATTTTAGTGCGCAACTCTTCCGGCACTCTGGAAAGGGTGGCCAGGCGCACTTCGACTACATACCCTGGTCCGTAGTCGGAGCCGAACCCGGCTGAAAAGCTGGCGCCTACATTGAAAAGGCCGTCGTACTCTCGGTTAGAAGTCTTCCCCCTGACCGGACGGGCCGGATGCAGAGGAAAAAGGTCCCCGTATTTCTCCTCCAGGTAATCATCGATCCGGTTGAAAATCTTTTTCAGATTTCTCTCCCACTTTTCAACCCGGGCGCCTCTCACGTCCTCTGCTCCCTGTAAATCATCTTTTCCGCTCGCTTCTGAGAGCCTTTCTCAGCTCCATAATATGCCTGGCCGGGTAAACTCCGGCCGGACACACCCGGCTGCATTCCAAAGCCCTTTCACACCGCCACACCCCTCTCTCACTTTCTGCCCTTTTTAACAGCTCATCTACCATCTCAGGCCGGTTGATTCGCTCCCGATTTAGAGCGGCCAGGGCAGCGGGACCCATGAAGTCTTGAGTGGCAGGACAGGCGGAGACACAGGCCCCGCATTCAATACAGCTCTCAAATCTGGCATAATGATCGACTCCTTCCGGCGGAGAGCCTTTGGGATTCCATTCGCTCTCTCTCAGGTAACTCCAATCAACCGGGATCTCTTTGAACAGCCTGCCCGGGTGAACGGCCAGATCACCCAATCGTTTCATCCTCTCAAGCGGTTCCAGGACAACCGTATCGGAACCTAGCTCCAGGGCCATGGCTGTACAGGCGAGTCTTTCCCGCCCGTTTATTAAGCACGCGCAGGTGCCGCAGGAACCGTGATGGCAGGAATGCCGGTACAGCAGGCTCTTATCAAGAGTCAACCTGATCCATTCCAGGGCGTCTAACACGGTTGTCCGCCCGGGTAACAGGGACCCGGAACAGATCGTACCGGCCGCCTGCCCCAGCCGGCTCCTTTTCCGAATCTTCCCCCCTGAAGCGAAAGATCCTGATGTTAATCACCAAAAAGCTCGACACGGTTTCAATTTCTCCTCCCTGGTTGCACAGGGAATGTTCCGCCCCAGTTTCCGGCAGGCCAGATCCGCGGTCATCTCCGCCATGGCCCTTAAAACCGTTGCCTTACCGCCTATAACGGTGAGCAAGCCTTCGAGCCGATCACTCTCCAGGTGATCCAGGCAGGAGAAACCCCGGCTCAAACGGTGTGCATTCCTTTCATACTCCAGGAGAGGCCGGACCGCGGACCAGGCCGCCTTAATTTCCGCTTTCGAGAAGACCGGCACCATTTTGCCGGCCAGTTTCAAAAGCTCCTCTACCTGGTCCCCAGGAGTAACGATCCGATCCGGATCCTCCGCCTTCCACTGCGTTGTCCCGATAATGGAAAGATTCCGCTGGGGCACAAGGATATCCCCCTCCCCCGGGGGATGCAGGCGGCTGATCACCATGTTGGTCAGGCGCCCTTTCACGGCAACCATGGTACCGGGTGAAGGAGAGACCGGGGCCTCGGCGCCGGCCAGCCCGGCGATGGAGGCAGACCAGGCTCCCGCGGCGTTAATGACGAGGTCCGCTTTCAGAGTGTAATCTGAATTCCTGCGGTAATCCAGTACCTGAACACCGGTAACTGCTCCTGAAGTCGTATGGAGGCCGATCACCTCCGAGAAAGGGCGAATATCGGCGCCGTTGTGCCTGGCGGTGGCAAAAAATTGCAGGGGAAGACGCCAGGCATCCATCGTCCCGTCCGGGACCTGAACGGCCAACTTCAGGTTCGGGTTGAGATTGGGCTCAAGCTTCAAAGCCTGGCCGGGGCTAAGTTGCCGGGTGGGAATGCCGCAGGCCTCACAGCCATCCAGAAAAGGCTCTAAATACGCTTCATCTCCATCGGTTACGGCAACAAAGAGACCGTAATTAAACTCAATTGAATCCCGGGCTATACTCTTAAGAATAAAGCTTTCTTCTCTGCACTGGGCGGCTATTTCCCGGTCATGAACAGCATACCTGGCGCCGCTGTGGAGTTGGCCGTGGTGCCTGCCGGTAGTTTCCGGAGGTGAGCTCCCCACGCTCGAGTAAGGTCACTTTAAAACCTCTCAGGCTCAGGTCGTGGGCCAGGGCGGCGCCGGTCCCTCCGCCCCCGATCACTATAATATGATAGGTTTCCATCGATCAAATAAATTTTTTGGGAACCTTCTTCCCTTTTAAAACGACTAATAGTATAAAACTAAAAGGAGCGGATATGAAACGGTATGTATTGAGTTTTTTACTTTTTTTTATTGTTTCCTCTTTAAGCTATTCCATAGAGCAGTACGAGCAAGCATTTTTAAAAAAGCTGGGATTTACGGAGGATGAGATCACCAGGCTGGTTGAAATTCAGGAAGAGGCGCAGGAGGTCATCCAAAAGGCCCAGGCTGAGATAGAAATTTACCGGGCTCAGCTTAAAAAGCTCCTGCTTTCAAAGAACGCCGATCTGAGAGAGGCGGAAAGATTTCTCCGCCAGGCAGTGGAATGGGAGATAAAGATCAGAATGGCCCAGATAAGAAAGGAAATAAAAGCCAGGAACCTACTGGGAGATAGAAAATGGGCCGGCCTGGTCCGGGCCCTGAAAACCAGGGCCGAGCTGCTGCGCTCCAGAGCTTTATTCGGAAAGCCCCTGCCGGCAAAACCGGGAGCACCCGGACAGCGGAGCCCGGCTAAAGAGCGAAGGATGAGAGAGCTGCTTCAGGAATTGGAGGAACTTCTTGAATCACCGGGAGTACAGTGAGGCAGACGATGAAATCCTTATTAAAAGGTTTACCGACTCCGGAGACAGGCTCGCATTTCAGGTACTCGTTGAAAGGCATATCGGCAGCTTAAGGAAGTTCTTGTTCACCCTCTTCAGAGGATGCAGAGAAGACATGGAGGATGCCGAGCAGGAAATCCTGATGTCACTCTTTATGGGACTTAAAAATTTCAAGTTTCGTTCTTCCTTCAGGACCTATTTCTACCGCTTATCTAAAAATCGGGCCATAGATATCCTGAGAAAGAAAAAAAGAGAAAAAAGGTTCGGCTTCAAGACGGACGACCTGAGAGAAAAAGCATCCGAAACCGGCCGGCCGGAAGAAGAGCTCCTTAAGAATGACTGCCGGAATAAAATAGTCGAGGCCCTGTTCGGGCTTGAAACTGAAGAGGGTCTATCGATCAAGACCATTTCCTCGATTCTGGGGATTCCCGAAGGCACGGTAAAATCCAGGCTCCACCGGCTGCGAGAAAGACTGGCCGATCAGTTTCAAAAGGAGGGGATAAGCCTTTGAGAGAAAATAAAAAAAGCCTTTGCCCTAAAATAAGAGAAAATATTCAGGAATTACACGATTCAGGCCTCCTCGCTGAGGGAGAAACGGCTTCTCATCTGGAAGCCTGCCCGGATTGCCGGGCTTTTCAAGACTTCCTGGACGGGTTGGGTCCCTCCCTGAAAAAAGAATTGGAAACGGAGGCGGCCGGATTTCCATCCTTTGATTTCAACAGCTTTTTTAAAAGAGCGGATGAAGCGGGAAAAAGCGGGAAAAAGCGGATGCTTGCCTTGAGTTTAAGCGCTGTTTTAGTCTTTGCAATAGGACTGTTTTCCGGAATCACCCTCTACAAACACAGACAGGACACCGTTCTTTTAAACGAGAGTGCAGAATATGTCGTGGAGCGCATCTTCAGCACACCTCTTATGGAAGGGGTCGAATTAAAAGCTTCGGAAGGGATTAACGGCCTCTCCGCCTGGTTCTCCGATATCCAGGAAGACAGGGAGCTTTATTAAATTATTTCAATTTTTTCTTGACCTCTTTCTTCCTACAAAATAGAATTCAGGGCTGTAATGAATGGACCATCGGTATTCGATCGCCTTGTCAAGAACATGGCTTCAGAGGAAAGGAAAAACCTTCTGGATAAGATCCAGAGCTCCGTGTCCGTATCCGAGGAGCCTCTCACAAAAGAGATTGAAGAAACGGAGACCTTCGATCCTGAGCTGGAACTCCGGGAATTAAGCCTCTGGCGGCGGTTTCTTCTTTTCCTGAAATCACTTTTTACCAATAAAGATAAATACACCCTGATTAGTGAAAAGCATCTGAAAAAACTGGAACAGCAGATAGAAAGGCAGTGCAGCGGACTCATTGATTACCAGAACTCTCTTTTTGTTGAGAAAATGCATTATAAATTATCAGCCTTACAGAAAGGGTTAAGCTTTTTTCAAGAACATTTAAGGCAGGCCCTGGGCAGAGAAAAAAGGTATTTTTTTGCCTTTCTGGCCGGAATCGAATTGGAGCATTTTCAGG
>CAZERV010000142.1:0-4905 GCA_964514815.1 uncultured Spirochaetaceae bacterium
AGGCATGGAGGCCGACGTGCCGCTGCGGCCATGGAGGGCCGAGCCAGCGGCCGGAAGCCCCGGCTCGAGGAACGGCACGGGAAGCTTATCGGTTCCGGCAGACCGGACAGGATAGAGCGGAAAAGTAGGCTGGTAATCAAATCCTGGTTTTGACTGCTCTGAAACAGGAGGCGGCAATCTCAACGAGTGAGTCTCGCCTTCAACGGATGCGGGCAGGCGCGGTTGAAGAAGTAAAAAAGTGAGGACAACCCGGCCGGCCGGCTTTTGCAGGGGTTCTCCGCTAACTTCTATTATTAGAGCCTGCTCGGATTTGCTTTCTATTTTCAGCCCGGCCGGCATCTGACTGTCCGCCTGAACATTCAGGTTGTCCTGCCGGCCCGCTTTATCAAATACTTCCTGCCCGGTCAATGTGCTGCTCGTACTCCGGCAGCCGGCCAATATAGAAAGAATAGAAAGAATCGATAGATAGGCCAGACAGGCTATGATCGAGGAATATTTTACTGTCTTCATTTCGTTCCCCTCCCAGGAAGCAAAAGCTTTAAGGAATATCCTTGAAAATTTCTCTGACTTTCCTATTGTTCTCCTCTATTAAGATATCCAGGGCAATCTCATCCAGGGGGATCCAGAATCGCGCCACTTCTTCATCACTCCAATATTCATGTTTGTCTCTCAAGAGCAGACCGGTGGAATATTGCGACCGATCATTTTCCGGGAATAGAAAATCGTTAAAGGTCGGACTATCTTCAGGCAAATAGGCAGCCTCCGGCCGCTGTTCCGGGCTTAAGGGCAGGTAGGTCTCTCCTGCCCGGGGAGAGGTATCCTCGGTCAAGGAGGCCCTTTCTTTACTGCCGGAAGCCAGGAGGATAAGGAGCGTAACCAGTACGGACAATAAAAACAGACCGAGGAAAAGAAGAGCCTTAGGGTTAAGCAGAGCTTTTCTCCTCCACCTTATTTTCCAGTCTCAAGGCAACTATTTTTGACACCCCGGATTCTTCCATGGTGATTCCAAGCATGGTATCGGCGCCGGCAACCGTTTTCTTGTTATGGGTTATGACTATGAATTGAGAGCCGGTGGAAAATTCCCTTAAAAGCTGAATAAATCTAACGATATTGGCCTCATCCAGGGCTGCATCGATCTCGTCCAGGATACAGAAGGGCGAAGGTTTCACCATGTAAGTTGCAAACAGCAGGCCGATTGCAGTGAGAGATTTCTCTCCGCCGGACAGAAGAGCAATATTTTCAAGTTTTTTACCCGGAGGCTGGGCAAATATCTCAATGCCCGATTCCAGCACATTGGCAGGATCCGTCAATTTCAGCTCAGCCCGGCCGCCACCGAAGAGCCTTCTGAACATCAGGTGAAAATTTTTATTAATCCTATTATAGGCTTCAAGAAACAGCTCGGCAGACTCATTTCGGATTTCCCTGGTAATTTTCTGTAGATCTTCGCTGGCTTTGCGGAGATCATTAAGCTGTCCGCTTAAGAAAGTATAACGATCATTGACCTCGGCAAATTCCTCGACCGCCATCAAATTGACCTGTCCCAATTTTTTAAGCTCGTCTTTTCGACCCAGGAGACCGGCGCGCAGCTCCTTTAAGGTCTTATCTATCCGTAACGTTCTCGATTCAAATTCGGAAAGGTCCCGGGAGTGCTGATCGCTGAAATTCTGATAGAGGTTGCGGATTTCCGCTTTACACTCGGCAAGATCCATCTGAAGCCTCTCCAGCCCGGATTGCAGCTTTTCCAGCTTCGCGGTCTTACCCTTAAGCTGCTGCTCCCTGGAAATCAAGGTCTTATTTTTCCGGGCGATCTTATCCTCCAGGGAGGATAGATCCCTTTTTAATTCCCTGTTCTCCTCCTCAAGAACACCTTTTTCTTTCGTTAACTGCCCTATTCTCATGGCGATCTCTTTGAGGCTCTGCCGGGAAAGCTCTATTTCTGCGGCATTCGCTTTCAGAAAGATGTCCTGTTCGGAGATTTCCGCGCCAAGCCGCTTTACTTCATTATCCAGGCCAATTTTTTGCGTATTCATCCGGGCCCGATTGACCCGTAAGCCTTCCAGGGTCTGCCGGTACTCGATAATCTTCGCGTTCAATGCCCTGCTCTCCTGCTGAAGCTCTTCGGTCCGGGACCGCTTCCTGTTTATCCCGTCCAGGATTGCGCTGATCTTTCGATCTATCTCTCTTTTCCGGGTAATAATTCCTTCCGGGGCGAGGAATTCCTCTAAAAACGAGGGGGTAACCCTCCTATACTCCGTAAACAAGCGGCCCAGGGTTTCGATCCTGGCCAGAACTTCCTGTAAAACCGGTAGAGTCGTACCCAGGATCTTTTTCTCATCCCCCTTTGCAGATTCCTCCTGCACCCGGCTGAGGTCCTCCAAAAGCTTCAATCTGCCGGAAATCTGAATTCTGATCGACTCAACAGCGGATAGGATTTCTTCTTCGATCTTCTTCCTGCTTTGAGTGGAATAACCCAGGTCCTTCAATCTCTGGTCAAGCTGAGTTACGATATCGTCTGTAATCCGCCGTAAATCGATTCGCCTGGCTTCGATTTCTTCCTCCAGGCTCAAAGTATCCCGGCGCAGACGCAGTATCTCACTCTCATTCTCATGAATTCGCGCTTCAAATTGTTTTATATCCCGCTCAAATCCTTGAATATTGGCCTGCACATCCTTAAGTAAGGCGGAAAGCTCGTTCAGCTCCCTTTTCTTTCCCTCAAGTTCTTCCTTAAGCCTGGCGAGTTTCGCGCGAATCCCCCGCTCCCGCTCTTCGTCGGAGGCTATTTTTCGTTCCAGCTCACTGCTCCGCTCCCTGAGAATCTTGATTTGGCTCTCATTATTATGTTTTTCCAGATCAATCTTGTAGAGTTTTTTTTGATTCTCGATTAAACGGGATTCCATGGAGTTGACCAGATCAAAATCCAGCTCCATGTTTTTATTAATTGCCTCAATACCCTGCCTCAAAGCATCCCGCTCAAGTGTCTTACCCAGGAACTTCTCCTCGGTACTTTCTTTCTGTTCCAGGAAGTCCTTCAAGCGGAGTAGCTGGATTTCAAGCTCAAGCTCGAATACCTGTTCAGTCAAGACGCGGTAGTTCCTGGTGCGCTCAGCTTGCCGTTTTAACAATTCCCAGCTTCTCCTGACCTCCCCGATTATTCCCCCCACCTGGCGCATGTTTTCCTTTGTTTTTTCGAGCTTGCGCTCCGCTTCAATTTCCCTGATCCTGTATTTGGTGATTCCAGCCGCTTCTTCAGCAATAAAGCGCCGGTCTTCAGGCTTTGAGGAGAGAATCTGATCTATCTTGCCCTGTTCCATAATGGAATAAGCGGACTTGCCCACTCCCGTATCGAAGAACAGTTCCCTGATCTCCCGCAGGCGAACCGGAGTGTTATTGATAAAATATTCGCTTTCGCCGGAACGATAGAGTCTCCGCTTTATGGATATTTCGGTTAAATCAAGAGGAAGCTCTTCTTTTTCATTAGAGAGGATTAAGGTAACCTCGGCCAGGTTCAGAGCTTTTCGCGATTCGGTCCCGCTAAAGATAACGTCTTCCATTTTATCCGCCCTTAGGCTCCTGGAAGATTGTTCCCCTAAGGCCCATTTTACCGAATCTAAAATATTGCTCTTTCCGCAGCCGTTTGGCCCTAAAAGCGATGTTATGCCCCGGGAAAATTCGAGATGTGTTTTATCTGCAAAGGATTTGAATCCGAGAATATCAATGCTCTTTAATAACACGCACCCTCCCAGTTTCCGTTAATTTTAGCACTCGTTCCTGACCCTGGTCAAGTCCGAGCTGCGACCACTTTAAAGGGTGCTTGCCCTGAAGCTTGCTAATCATTATGCTATTCCTTTAAAATCTTGCGCGTTCAGCGCCCATACCTATTATAGGGTATCACAATGGGATCGAATCAATGCTTGTGTGTGGAATAGATGAAGCGGGCCGCGGGCCTATCGCCGGTCCGGTTACGGCTGCGGCCGTAGTTCTGCCGGAGGAGTTTCCAATAGCAGTCTTAAACGATTCCAAAGTCCTTTCCCCCAGGCAGCGGGAAGTTTCGGCCGGGATTATCAGAGAGCGCGCCCTCGATTGGGCGACAGGCTGGTCGTGGCCCGAAGAGATAGATAGGTTGAATATCCACAGGGCTACTCTCCTGGCCATGACCAGGGCTCTAAGAGGTCTTTCGGTGCATCCGGAGCTGGTTCTGGTTGACGGTCTTTTTACCCCGAAAATAAAGATCCTTTCCCGGGCCGTGGTTAAAGGTGACTGTAAAATTCCCGTTATTATGGCCGCTTCAATTATTGCCAAAACAGAACGCGATCACTGGATGATCCGTTACTCCCGTATCGAGCCTGATTATCTATTTGACCGGCACAAGGGCTATCCCACCCGGCAACACAGAGAAATAGTCAGGCGCCTGGGACTATCCCCTATTCACAGAAAAAGCTTCAGGATCGGTTCTCCCTGATAAATTTGATTGCCTGATCGAAGCCGTTCAAGAAATTTTCCAGATCTTCCTCAAAGACAATTATTGAATGACGCTCGAAATTGCTCTCGTCGTTCTTTTTACTCTCCACCATATTGAGGAAGATATCGCCATGCCGGTTTTCTTTGACGTTGAAGAAATATGTTCTCCTGCCCGAAGTAGCTCTGGAAGAAAAAATCTCACCCCTTAATCCCATATTCACCTTCCTGATACTTAAGAGATATGCTATTCCTTTGAATATTTTGCGCATAACGCACAAAAAATATAATAAAGTCCAGCGCCCAAACCTATTTTATTGGACTTTGGCTACTAAATTCTTAGGTTGCGGATGAAATCAGCGCTGGGCGTATATATTTTATATAATATTTATCATTCTTCATCAACATATTCTGTACCACCCCCTACCCCTACCCTGCGGATATCTTCGG
>CAZERV010000143.1:0-4889 GCA_964514815.1 uncultured Spirochaetaceae bacterium
GTAGATGCCGGCCAGCTTTAAAGTGAAGAGGTTGCCCAGGTAATACTGAACGGAGAGGGCATCCACTCCTTTGAGTTCCTGGTCCGGGTTGAAGGGGTCTTTCAAGGGGTTGAAAAAATCGATCGGGTTCCAGCCGTAGCCGTAGCCGGTCAGCAGGCCCTGGCGCCCTATCTTAAGGATGAGGAAGTCCGAGACATACCAGGCAATATTGGCCCTGAGGATATCGATCACATTGAGCACCTGGCCCAACTGATAGGGCTTTACTGCCAGCCAGAAGTTGAAGTCCGCCGTCTCCTCCTCACCGGACAGTTTCACCAGCAGGTCGGTGTCGAGGTTAAGGTCATGGAGGCCCTGGTAATTGCCGGGATTGAGGGGGCCGTCGAATCGGGACCCAGAATAGGGAAAGGCGGGAAAAGCGCTCATATTGATCTCAGCCTCACCGTAAAGGCTGACCTCGGCCATAAGAACGGGGCCGGAAAAGAGCGTCAAAAAAATCGGCAGGAACAAAGCGGATAGAAAACGTTTCATGACTTCCCCCTACTTGATCTTTTCCAGGTAAGAGACGGTAAAATAATTATCCTTGACCCTGGAGCTGTTGAGCTCCACCACGCTGGACACCATCTCGGTCCGGGACGGCCGGGTGTGGCTCTCCATTATCATTTTGTAAGCGTAGTCTTTCCCGTCTACATCTCTGTAGTCCGACATGGTAAGGCTCTTGATATTGGCGCCGGCCTCAAAATAATCTATCCTCAGATAGCGATAATTTTCCTTATCTATATAGGCCACCAGCTTTTCATAAGGGGCTTCCAGCCCGGGCTTCGGGGAAAAGCCGATCTTGTAGCATTTTTCCCCGTCAACGATCGCATTACTGTCCTCCATGGTCACCTCGTATTTGACCGAAATTCCCTGGCTGCTCTCCCCCATATCGTAGTAGGAGAAATCTGTTCCCCCGGCAGAGCTTTTTTTAGCGGAAGAGCTCAGCTTCCTGGTTCTTCCGGTGGATGAGAATTTGACCCAGAGGTCATCGCCGATCATGAGATAGGCGGTTCCCCTCATCCTGGCCGGTTCTTTATAAACACTCAGGGAATGGTCCCGGCCGTTTTTTTCCATTGTATAGGTTTCCATAACCATGGTGGGGCGCGCCTTGCCGGAGCGGTATACGGTCATCTCGCTGACGCTGTATACCCTGTTTGCGGTAAAGGCTTCATCCGCCTTTTTTACGATAGCGAGGGCATCCTGCGCCCCGGCCGGTTGAGCTAAGCCTGAGACAGCCAGCAGTATTATTAAGATTCGAATCCTGCTCATATTTTCCTCCTATTAAAATTCCAGGGTCTGATGTTTAAAGAGAGTTTTTCGGTAATAATGATCAGAAGAGAAGTATGAAAGAGTATGGAAAAGAAAAAGGCCAGGGCCATGGCGATGGATAAAACGATGCCGGTGCTGCGCATGGCCCGCATGATGGATGGGATAAACGACCCGAAACCGATGATGGTGGTTAAGGAAGTCAGCAGCACGGCTCGTCCTGTTTTGGCTATGACCCGGTCCATGTTCCCCTTTCCCTCCATCAGATAGCGGTGATTGAAGTGGACTGCGTCGTCGATACCGATACCGATCAGGAGGGGCACGGCGAGGAAGTTTAAAAAATCGAACTTGATCCCGGCCAGGGCCATGATGCCGAACAGGGAGAGGAAGGAGAGGAGCAGTGGGAAGAGAGTCACCAGGGAGAGTTTTATATTCCTGAAGTCGATCAAGAGCAGGATAAAGATGGCAATAAGCGCCGCGATAGCCGCCCTGATACCGTCCTGTTGGGCAATCTCCAGCATCTGGTTCGCGGCCAGGATCATCCCCGTGGCCTTATCCGTGACAGTTTCCAATTGGTTGGTGAGTATCGCTCTAAACTCTTCCTTCCAGGGATTCTGAGTGGGGATAATGTTCATCAAGTAATCTTTTCCGTCTTTGGACCGGTAGGAGTCCCGGACAAGAGCTGGAATCATCTCCAGGGTTACCCGCTCGGTATTTGCCATATTGAGGAGACTGTCTTTCAGAGTGGGCACAAAGATTTCCTGAAAACTCACCAATCCTTCTATAGATCCAGGATTTTTTTGCGCCACATCCGCCAGCCTGTCTATAACCGTTTCCGCCACTTTTTCGCCTTCCTCGTTCCTCCCGGTAAGGATATTCAATTTATGGAACATCCTGTCCATTCCGGCCATATAGGCCAGATCGGCCATCTCGAGCAAATTATCTTCCAGTCGGTAAATCTCCTCCGTCAAAGACCCCGTATCCACGCTGTCCTGCGGCTCCGCAGGAGCAATTCCTGCTCTAAAATCTTCTACCAGGGCGGCCCTTTCGGACTGCTCCTTTCCCGATGGATAATAGGGAGCCAGCGATTCCACCGCTTTCACCGAGGCCAGCTTTTTGATTTTCTTGCCGAGTTTTCTCATCTCATCGAGATCTGTCATCGTTATAGACATGACATCAGGGGCCATACCGAACTCTTCGACCATCCGGTCCTGGAGCTCTATTGATTCCAGGCCCTTTGCTTCCATGTTCATCATGTTGCCTTCGATCGAGACCTTGCCTGCCTGGGTGGCCAGTAATATTCCGATGGCTGCCGCCAGGAGGGTGTAGAGAGCGGGGTGCTTGTTGATTTTAGCTCCCAGGGAGTCAATAATCCGGAATTTTGGATTGAGATTCCGAAGCAGTTTTGATTCCTGTTTTCCCTTTTTGGTCAACCGGTAATTTCTGAATCCCAACAGGGCCGGTACCAGGATGAGCATGGCCAGAAGCTCGCAAAGAATACCGAAACCGGCTACAACGCCAAGTTCCCTCACCACTTCCGATTTGGCGATAATCAACATGAAAAAGGCTATGGCCGTGGTGAGAGCCCCGGTAAGGATACCGGCCCCGCTCTTCCGCAGGCTGTTCCTGACCGCATCTACAAAGGCTTTTCCTTCTTCCTTTTCCTGTACGTAGGTGGTCAGGAGGTGAATGGCGTAATCTATTCCCAGGCCGAGGAGGACCACCATGTACATGGCGGTCATTATATTCAGCCTTCTTATGATAAAACCGGCCAGACCGATGGTCCAGAAAATACCGATAAAAAGCGGAATTCCTGAGATAAATGGTACGGAGTACATCCTGAAGGAAAGGATCATCAGGAGGAGGATCAAAGCTGCGGCAATCAACATGGAAAGGACCAGCCCCTGCTCGCTGGTAACCATCTCATCCTTACCCACCACCAGGAGCCCGGTCAGGCCCGCGGTTACTCCCAGGGCTTCGGCCTTTTCTTTTACCACTTTATCTATAATCGGTACCGCGGTGACATACACATCCATGTCATCCATCGTGAAGGTGGACTGAATAAAGAGCAGGGCCATGGTGCTGTCTCTGTTTAAAAAGTAGGGGCTGCCGAAGAGGAAGCGGTCGATAGAGGCTGAGACTTCATCGCTGCTGATTTTTTTGCCCGAGGCTGCTTTCTCCATCAGACCGAGTATTTTTTCCAGCCCTTCGAATTGGGCGATGACCAGGTCCTCATCCTCGGAGAGTTTCTCCTCATCCCCTACATACTCCCTTTCAAAATCATCGTTTAAATGACGGAAGAGAGGAACCAGGCTCAGATCGGAATATGTCCGTCTCATTCGCTCGATGTCTTCTACCCTGGAGAGCATCAGGCCGTGACTCTTAAAAAAATCTAAATCCAGTTTCCCCTGAATCCTGGTGATATAGCCTGAGAGCTCAGGTTTTTTAAGCTCTTCGGTCAGGACGTCAACCGCATTTTTTACTCTTTGCTCGGCCAGGGACCTGTTATTTTTCTCCTTTGCTTCAAGCACCACAATTATGGAAGAGGCGGCGGGAAAGTTTTCTACGATCTTCTTTAAATCTCTTACCTGCGGCGTGCCTTTGGGCATCATGGAGTAAAAGGTGAGCTCCAACTTAAGCCTTGAAGCTCCAATCCCCATGAACAGGGTAATCGCCAGTCCGATTAGTAAGGCCTTTCCCCAGTGAACGGAGGCCCAGGCGCCCCACTTGCCCAGCAGTTTCATTCTTAACATTTCTTCATTTTTCGCCATTTACAGTCCTTTCCCCGCTGTGCGCGAGTATGTTCTCAAGAAACTCTAAATATTTCCTAAAAAGCTCTTTACCCGATTTGGTGAGCCAGTAAACGGTCTGCACATTATTCCCGGCAATCTCCTTCTTTTGAGCCACGTATCCGGCCGTAAGAAGCTTGTTCACATGGGTATAGACTGCTCCGTCCGTGCCGCCGATGATTTTTTTGAGGCGGTTAAAGGTAACCGTTCCCTCCTTATAGAGAACGGTCATCATGGAGAGCCTCGTTTTTTCAAAGAAGACGGGATCAAACTGGGTGTATAGCTCATCCACGCTTAGTTTCCTTTCTTTTCCATTATGCTGGACGTTAGCCCGGCAATGATTGAGGAAACTCCCATCACCGAGCCTATGATCAAGGTGAGGATCTGGTGCGGTATATTGAACAGGTAGAGAATTATTGCCAGAAGGATAAACAGGTAGCCGTGGACATAGAGGTGCGTATAGTATGCCTGCTGGGCCAAAGTTAGATAGAAAACTGAGTAGAAGAGCAGGAATATTATAGGTAGATATTGTATTGCATTCAGGTTTATAAAAAGCAGGATAACAAAAATTCCAACAGCAACGGTTCCGATTAAGCTCAGGTATAACTTAATAACAGACCTTGATAAAAGCGGCAGGGAATATTTTGACATATTTCGGACCAGGGTGATAACTTCAATAAATCCGCCTATTAATAAAACGGGAAGCCAGATCTTGAGGAAGAGATCACGGATACCAAAGTTCAAATACCTTGCGGTAAAGAAATGGACCAGGGTGCCGAGAATGAAAAGCCCGCCTAA
>CAZERV010000144.1:0-4752 GCA_964514815.1 uncultured Spirochaetaceae bacterium
ACGGTTTCCTAAACCGTGGGTCGGACGTTCGAATCGTCTCTGGGGTAAAAGAGCCTCAGCCCGCCGGGCTTATCACGGGGCTGATAGTATCATTTAAAGCTTACCGAATAGTCCAGGCTCTTATTTAAGAGAGCCAACCGGATTAACGGGATTCTGAATACGACTCCGTCTTTATCAAGCGTTCCGCCGCTCTGCCAGATCAGCCTGCCTTTTACCTTGACGTGCAGCTCGAGGAAAGAAGCCTTCAGGGCGACCGCTCCTTCCTCCCCCATAGCAAGCTCGATCAGCTCGAGGTATTCCTCTTCGCTGATCGTATCGCCTTCCTGGGGGCCGAAACCCTCAAAAAAGGGATTCTTCAACATGGGGAAGGCCTCATAGATCTGGGTGAAATTCGAACGGTCGATGTGGATGCGCAGGTTGTATTTCCCACCTTCACTACTGAAGGAGAGCACCCCCGCCTCTTCAAGCCCGGTCTGATTCGAAAAAAGCTCTTCGATGCCGGGAAAAGCAATAGTCATTTCCAGGGTATCCGGCCCGGGAGTTTGGATCCGCTTCAGCTCTATCTTCTCGTTGGCTGCGAGCTCCTTCTCGATCTCCTCGATATTGAATATCCCATCCTCCATAAGCGTTCCGGTAACCTCGGCCAGGTCCTTTATGTAATCGGAAAAGACTTTGCTGACCTCGATCCTGATATCCGCAGTGCCGGAGCCGTCTATCTCCATGAAGATCTTTTGGCGCATGGAACAGGAAACCGGAATGAGCAAGGCCGGAATGAAAAAAGTGATGAACAAGAAACGATTCAAGTATCTCTTCATAGTGTTTGTAAGATAGTTACTTTCTCTCCTCCGAGTCAAGCAGCGCTCTTGCCGGCCGGCCGAACTTTAAGACGCGCTTCGGCCGATCGATTTCCTTTCAGTCATCTGCGGCCTCTAAACGGTGAGAGCAGGCCCGGTCCGGTCTGAAAGCGAAACCATTTCCCCGACACCCGCTTCCCCTTTTCCTCCAGGGTACCGGCGATAAATTCGGCGAACTCAGGAATTTTTAAGGAATCGGATTCAAATCCAGTGATAAATACGTTTTCTTGCGAGCTTGAGGCAAAAATGGAACGGGCTATGGACCGAAAACTTCCCCGTAAAGCGCTCTCCAGGGGAGGAGGCATTCCGCCCGAATGCTCTGAATAATCGATTAAAGCCAGGCGCCCGCCCCTTCTGTTTTTGAAATGCAGGAGTATTTCCCTCAAAAGGAAGAGGTTTCCTTTGATCCGTTCATCCACAGCCATCTCGATATCCAGGCAGGAAAGCTCCTGAATCGGTTTTTTTTCGACCGCCGGCGTTTCCAAAATAAGAGCTTCTTCTATCCGGTCGAACCTGTTTTGGGCCTGTAAAATCAGATTCCTGGTCGAGAAGATGGACTTGCGCTTCCAGGGAACGATCAGGAGATCTTTGTTGTTCGAGTCCGGCTGGGAAGTATCTGCCACAGACCTGGCGCCTACCACCTTGTTTCCTTTTTTCAAATAGAGTCTGAGCAGCTCTTCCCCTAGTGGAGTGTCCGTTTCGGTAATTAAGACAGCCATATCCTGCATCTTACCGGCTGGATGAAGAGCGGTCAATTGAATAACGGCAGGTAAAATGAATTATGGCAAAGCGCCTCATTTTTTGCTAAGATAAACAGGACTCGTAAAAATCTTAAGAATTCTGGAAGGGGGATGAGCTTTTGAGGATTGCTATCGGTCAGATTAATCCGATCATCGGGGATTTTGAGGGCAATGCGGAAAAAATCCTGAGCTATATCAGGGAGGCTCATGCCCTCGGGGTGGAGTTGATAGTATTCCCGGAGATGTCCGTCTGCGGTTATCCGCCCATGGACCTTCTAGACCGGGAATCATTCGTGGAGGCCAATTTAAAAACCTTGCGCAAGATCCAACAGAAAGTGCCTCCCGACCTCGGGGTAATGCTCGGTTATGTGGATAAAAACAGGTCCGAGGTGGGAAAGAAACTGGCTAATTCCGTTACCCTGATTCAAAACGGAAAGATACTGTTTACCCAGTCGAAGTCCCTGCTTCCCACCTACGATGTTTTCGATGAGGCCAGGTATTTCGAGCCGGCTTCCGAGGGACGGGTGGTGGCCTTCAGGGGCGAGCGAATAGGGATCGCCATCTGCGAGGATACCTGGTGGGATGCGGAAACTTCGGTCCAGTCCGGTTACTCGCGAGACCCGGTCAAGAGCCTGCTTGACCAGGGGGCGACCCTGATTTTATCCCCTTCGGCTTCCCCTTTTCATTCGGGCAAGCTGCAGACCAGGCTGGAGAAGATTTCTCGAATCGGGAAATCTTCCGGCGTCCCGGTGATTTACGTGAATATGGTGGGAGGAAATGACAGCCTGATTTTCGACGGACGGTCCCTGGTCACCTCGAAGGAGGGAAAGTGCGTCTTCCTGGGGAAGGCCTTTACCGAAGATCTGGCTATAGTGGATACCGGGAAACCGGGCAGGGAGGTCTCCCTCGAGGTCGATAAGTATATCGAACTGGAGCAGGCCCTGGTTTTAGGTATCCGGGATTACCTTGGAAAGTGCGGCTTCAAGCAGGTGCACGTGGGACTGTCAGGAGGAATCGATTCCGCCCTGGTCACGGCCCTGGCCGTGAAGGCGGCCGGCCCCGGGCAGGTGAGAGCCTTTTCCCTTCCCTCCAGATATTCTTCCAGTGGCAGTATTGCCGACGCCGAGCGGCTTGCCGGTAACCTGGGGATCGAGCTGACCAGACTTCCTATCGAAGAAACGTTCAAGGCCGGCCTCTCCACCCTGGCGTCTGTTTTCAAAGGCAGGAAAGAGGACATTACCGAGGAGAATCTCCAGGCCAGGATCCGGGGCACTCTCCTGATGGCTTATGCCAATAAGTTTCATTCTCTCCTCCTGGCCACCGGCAATAAGTCCGAGCTGGCCACCGGCTACTGCACTCTCTACGGGGATATGTGCGGCGGACTGGCCGTAATCGGCGACCTCTTAAAGACCGAAGTCTATGCCCTGGCCCGCAGCCTGAACCGGGAGAAGGAGCTCATTTCCGAGGCCATCTTCATCAAGGAGCCCTCCGCCGAGTTGAGGCCGAACCAGCGGGACCGGGACAGTCTTCCTCCTTACGATCTTTTAGACCGGATTCTCGAGCTCTATCTAATTGAAAACCGCAATCCCGGTGAGATCGCCGGGCTGGGCTTTGCACGCTCCCTGGTAGACAGCGTCGTGACTCTGGTGGAGCGGGCGGAATACAAGAGAAGGCAGGCGCCTCCGGTTTTAAAAGTCACCCCCAGGGCCTTCGGCACGGGCCGGCGGATACCCATCGCCCGCGCTATCCCGGCCCCCTGAGCCAAGAGCCTGGGGAAAACATTCAAGTGTTTTTAAGGAGATGGAGCGCTTCCCGCACGAATTGCCTGGTATCGAAAGGTCCGAAAGGGTCCCTCTCATCGCCGGCCAGGGCTGGATCAAACACTCAATTGGTTTTATTCAGGTCTGCTGGACGGGGAAGACATGGATATCGCCGATGGCCGGGCGTACCGATCCCATAAGAGATCTCATTTTTTTTGACTTGGATGAAAAAAATTACAACAGCCTTAGCTGGAATGGTTGGCGTAGACGCCGCTGAACCTCCTGGCCATCCAACCACCGGCCGCTCAAGGTCTGCCGAATAAATCGGATGAAACCCTGGAACCCTTTCTCTTTGACAATTTTGACGAGCTTGGTAGAAAAGGCCGCAAGCACGTTCAACAGATGACCAATTCGCATGAGGTAGTGGTAACCCTTCATGGCATTCCAGTTACAGGAGAAACAGTGCTCGTAATGGTAGCCACAGCGTTTCCCCGAAGGGACCAGAATACCCTCTTCGATTCCTTAGGCGGTACCGAATATCAAAAGACAGCTCAGTTTATGCACAATCATCCGGGAGTTTCTCGGATCGGGAATCCTGGAAAGCTCTTTAAGCAGAATCGGTAGCTTCGCCCGGATAATCCTCGCCTGTTCCACCACCGCCTCTGTACGGGCCTCTTCCTCCTGTTCCACTGTTTCATAGGGACTCATGCGGTTCGGCCGGGTAGCTTTAGGCGCCGGGATGAGCCCTTTGGCCTCCTTTAGGGCTCGTAATAACTTTTGAGCCTGCTTTACCTCTTTTCTCTTACTTTTGATCTCTTCACGCCCCGGTCTCCGGCTGGCTTTGCTCATTCTTCCACCCGCCCTTTCAGATCCTCAGAACATAAAATCTCTCGAAACTGATCAGTAAGTAGCTTCACAAAAAGCTTCTTCGGTGTTGTGCTGTAGCTTATGCCTGGCCGAACCAGCCCCTCGCCGGTGGTCATGCCCAGATACTTCCAGCCTGCTGCCTTGTAGCAAATTCCTTGATAGTGGTTTGGGTCAACGAAGCTCTCCATTAAAACCGGCCTGTATCCTCAACAATTCTCCCAGTCCTCTACAACACACCGGGTAACTTGCCCCAGTACATGACTGGCAAGATTCTTAACCTGAACCCAGGTTTTAGTGCCCTTCAGGGTAGGAAAATCAAATATCGGCTGTTATTGATTACCCAGGCCAGATTCTTAAGCCGCTGCTCAGCACTCCAGCCGATCCACCGATCCCGCACCCCTAAAGCCTTCGCTGCCCCTGAGAACAACACACATCCCAGCCTGCCCCGCTCACAGCTTATGAAATACCGCATCCAGTATCCAAAAGGCCGCTTGTAGCCCAATAGATGGTAGCGGAAAACATACTCATTCC
>CAZERV010000145.1:0-4678 GCA_964514815.1 uncultured Spirochaetaceae bacterium
GGTAGAGTGATACCCTGACCTCCGCCGGTCAGACCGGTCAGGTTATCTATAGCAAACTTGAACGCTTCGGCTGCGCCCAGGGTACCCAGGGCAAAGTAGTGTCCCTTCAGGCGTAGAAGAAGTGATCCAAGCAGGATCGCCAGTACCACCGACACCGCGGCTGCGATGAGCAGGGCGGGAAGAAAGGGAAGATGAACCTTGTTCATCAATACCGCCACGGTGTAGGCTCCCATCCCGAAGAAGACCATATTGCCGAAGGCGGCGTACCCGGTAAATCCGGAGATAATGTTCAGGGCCGAGGCCAAAACCGAGAACATGAGGGTATAGGTTAAAAGACGAACCCAGAAACCGGAGAGAATGAACGGGGCGGCCAGGAAGAGCGCGAAGAGAACACCAAGGATGATTACCTTGCGCTTCATTAGTAAAACCTCTTTCCGACCAGACCCTGGGGCCGAAAGACCAGGATCAGGACCAGGACCGTGAAACCGAGCAACTCCTGGTAGGAGGAAGGGAGAAAGACGCTGCCTACCGTTTCCACCAGGCCGAGCACCATGCCGCCGACCAGGGCGCCAATGGTGCTGCCCAAACCACCTAAGATGGCAATCACGAAAGCCTTGCCGACCAGGGGACCGCCCAGAAAGGGATTCACGCTCATTATCGGTGAGATCATCGCCCCGGCCGCACCGGCTAAGGCCGCACTGACCCCGAAGGTAACGGCATAGATGTTCATTACGTTTATCCCCACCGTTTTGGCTCCCTCGAAGTTCAGAGCCGTTGCAGTGATAGCCACCCCCGTTCTTGTGCGTCGCATAAAGAGGTAGAAGAGACCGGTCAGAATCAGGGCCACGGCAAAGATACCCAGCCGAACCAGGGGGATTATGATCCCGCCGATAGTGATCCCCGCTGCTGAATAGGGCAGCTTGATACTGCGGTAGTCAGCCCTCCAGATCAGCAGACAGATATTGGCGATCAGGATCTGCAGCCCAAAGGTAAAGGTCAGGGTGATGAAGACGCTGCCCCGCACCACCCGGTTCAACAGGAAACGCTGGATCACATAAGCGATGCCGAACAGCATGGTCATGACCAGAGGAATCGAAAGGAATGGGTCGAGGCCGACGGTGGTGTACAAAGTGAAGGAGAGGTAGGCGCCGATCATGATGAAGGAGCCATGAGCGACGTTAATGATGCTCATCACCCCCCAGACCAGGGAGAAACCTATGCCTATAGTTGCATACACCGCACCTAACAGGACCCCGTTGACAATTGCCTGTGGTATCATCCTTTATCCTTTGGTTTTCCAAGCAGCGCCCTGATCTTCAGCGGAGTGGGCGTTTTTTTCTTCGTTTCAGAATCAACGATTCAGAGATGGTATCACGTTTCATATCAGCTGTAAACTCACTCGCCAGTCTGTTTCCTTAGGCGAGGTATTATCTTCCGTTCCTGATCAGTGTCGGCACTCGCTGCCGGCAGGATTATCGGGTATCATTTTTAAACGGCGCAACCAGGAAAAACAGGATTTCTTCTTCCCGAGGAGTTTTGGCCCGCTTTAAAAAGCGTGCTTCCCGGCCGTCCTTCTTAATAAAAGACGATTCTCCCTCCCAGAAGAGGTCTAAAAAGCTGCCGGTCAAACAGACGGTGATTCCGAAAGGAACTTCCCCAGAGCCTATCCTGGCAGGAAGGGCGCGCAAAAAGCTTTCCTCTTCCTCCTCGCCGTATCTGACCCCATTAGCCTTGATATCTATCCATAGGTCTCGTCCGGAAAAGCTCCTTTCCCAGGTCTCCTCATAAGTGTCCCGGCAGATAGTCAGACCAACCCGGTAACCTTCTATGCTGATCTTTCCCGCCGACTCCGTCTTCCCGGGCGAAAGCTTAAGAATTGAAGATTCAAAATCGGTCAGGAAGGCCTTGTCCTGGCTGTAAGCCGGTTTCCCCTCCCGGTCATACAGAAAAGCCCTGTTTCTAAGCTCCAGGTCCCCATTCCCGGCCCCTACCCGGGCGAAGTAAGTCCCCCCGAGAATCCAGACCGAGTGCCTGGCGGCCAGGGCCCCGAAGGTCTCCTCGATCACCCTCTCGACAAATCCAGAGTTTAAGAGAAAAAGGTCTCTCAGGTCCCGGACAAGAGGCTCCCGCTCTCTTATCAGCTCAAAGCCCTGGTAGACATTCTCAGCCTGCCCCACTGATGCCCGGTAGGGGATAAGGGCTATAAAGGCGGCCGTATATTCGGGAAAGACGATCAGATCAGGATCGTGGTCCATGCTCTTTTCGACAAGCCCGGAGACAGCAGATTTAAAAGCCTGAACGGAGCGGAAGCGGGTTTCCTGCACTTTAAACTGAACGGCCGCAATCTTCAGGGGTCTCTTTACTACTCCTCCGGAGTCGGATGCCCAGACCCCAGGCACAGAAACGACCTTATTGAGGACGATAAGTATCAAACAGAGTTTCAGGCACCTTTTCATCCCTTCCTCCCGCAGATGTATAGCCAATAATGGCAATAATATACACCGAATGATCTTGATCGATCCAGCGGGCCTGATTTATGCCAGTCGGACTGGACCGGATGAGCGATATTCAATTAAGCAAAGCTTGGAGAGACTGGAAATCGGTTTTGCACGCAGACCCGACAGAATGGCTCCTGGAGGTCTAAGTATGTTGAAAATGCCCTTAAAAAGGGAGTCGAATACTTGCTTGAACACTCTCCGGGTGTTGCAAAGATTCTTCAATTAAAAAGCTGAGGCGCCTTCCCTTGCCATTCTCATCCTGAAAATGATAGATTCAACTTCATGGAAGTGATGAAGAGAAACTTTACCTGCGGGGAGCTTGATAAAAGCAAAATCGGGGCCAGGGTAACCTTGAACGGCTGGGTCCACCGCCACCGGGACCACGGGGGAATCAGGTTCATAGACCTTCGGGACCGGTACGGGCTCACCCAGGTGGTGGTAGACGCGGATACGACGGAAGATTTGAAAAAAAAAGCCGGCGAGCTGAAGTTCGAGTACTGTATCGCCGTGGAAGGCCTTGTCCGGGCCCGGCCCGCAGATATGGTCAATGCTAACCTGCCCACCGGGGAGATCGAATTAAAGGTCGAGAAGATCGAGATTCTCTCCAGATGTGAAACGCTTCCTTTCATGATCGAGGAAAGATCCGAGGCCAGGGAGGACCTGCGGTTCAAGTACCGTTATCTCGATCTCAGGTCCTTTTCCATGCAGAAGAAGATCCGCCTCCGCCAGGAAGTGACTTTTGCCGTCCGGGAATACCTGCGGGACCAGGGGTTTTACGAGATTGAGACCCCTACCTTGATCAGGTCCACTCCTGAGGGCGCCAGGGACTTCCTGGTTCCTTCACGGCCCCAGCCCGGCAAGTTTTACGCCCTACCCCAGTCGCCGCAAATCTACAAGCAGATTCTCATGGTCTCGGGATTCGATAAATACTTTCAGATTGCCCACTGCTTCAGGGATGAGGATGCCCGGGGAGACAGGCAGATCGAGCACACCCAGATCGATATGGAGATGAGCTTCGTCTCCAAGGAGGACATCTTCGAAGTAGTGGAAGGACTTTTCCGCCATGTCTTCAAAAAAACTCTGAAGAAAGAGGTAAAGACTCCTTTCCGGAGGCTCTCCTATGAGGAGGCGATGAATCGCTACGGATCCGATAAACCCGACCTGCGCTTCGGCCTGGAGCTCCATGATTTTAGCGGACCGGCAGGAAAGGGCGAGTTTGAGGTCTTCAAACAGGTCCTTAAAAAAAGTGGCTCTGTCAAGGCCCTGGTCGTTCCTGACGGCGCGGATTTTTCCCGCAAAAAAATCTCCGAGCTTGAAGAAACGGCCAGGGTTTACGGGGCCGAAGGACTGGCCTGGATGAAAGTGACCCGGGAAGGGCTTGAAGGTGGGATCTCGAAATTTTACGGCTCGCAGCAGGACGAGATCCTGTCAGTCCTCAAGGCCGGGCCCGGGGATCTGATTCTCCTGGTGGGCGCGGAGTGGAACAAGGCCTGCACGTCTTTGGGTGCGCTCAGGAACCGGCTTGCCAGGGAGCTCAAGCTTTTCTCCGAAGACGAGTTTAACTTTACCTGGATCATCGACTTTCCTCTATTTGAATGGAATGAAGAGGAAGAGAAATGGGACCCCGCCCATCACATGTTCACCATGCCACAGGAGCAGTACATCCCGGACCTGGAAAAGGCCCCGGGGGCCGTCAAAGGCGACCTGTATGACCTGGTGTGTAACGGGACGGAGATCGCCTCCGGCTCGATCAGGATTCATGTTCCCGAGCTACAGGAGAGGATTTTCAAGATAATCGGGCTGACCGAAGAGGAAGCAAAGAGGCGTTTCGGCTTCCTCCTGGAGGCCTTCCGTTACGGGGCGCCGCCCCACGGGGGTATTGCGCCGGGACTCGACCGCCTGGTGATGCTGATGGCCGGGGAGTCGACTATACGCGAGGTGATCCCTTTCCCCAAGAACACCATGGGCGCTTCCCCGATGGACGACTGCCCGTCCTATGTGGACTCCAGGCAGCTTGAAGAGCTTCACCTGAAAATAATGGATGAGGATACCGACTCTGAATAGAGGATTAATATGTCAAGAAAACCTCATCTTATTAACGTCAAAGGGAAAATTATACTACAGACCTCAGTAAATCCCAATTTTACTCCCAAGTTGAATGCTCTTAACAGAGATTTTGT
>CAZERV010000146.1:0-4608 GCA_964514815.1 uncultured Spirochaetaceae bacterium
ACCCGGGCCCTGAGGCCGGAAGAATAGAAACAACTTATTTCAGGTTGATCCGGATTCTGGGACTGAAAGGGGAATATGAGGATGCCCTGAGGCTCTGCGAGAAGCTTGAAACCGATTTTCCGGAAGGACGCTATCAGGATGAGCTTCCTTCGGTTAAAGGGGATCTCTTTTTTGATCTGGAACGCTATGCGGAAGCCCGGGATGAGTACCTTAAAGCGGTCGTATCGGCAGGAAGCGGTTCCGAGAAACAGGCCCTCTATTACAATCTCGGTTTGGCCGTCAGGCTGGCCGGAAAAAAAATTGAGGCCCTGGGTTATTTACGCAAAGCAGCGGCCTGGGACTCCGAAGTCGGCGAGAAGAGCCTGTTTCAATCAGGGATTACCCTGATCGAGCTTGAAAGGGATGGGGAGGCTTTAGCGGTATTTGTTCAATTTTTAAAGCGCTTCCCCGAAAGCTCCCAGATTGAGGAAGCGCTGCGCCTTACGGGAACTCTCTATGCCAGAAACAACTCTCCTGGGAAAGCCGTGGAGATTTTCAACCGGCTACTTACCCTTTATCCGGATTCCGCTTTCCGGGATGAATATTTTTTCAAACGCGGGAGCAGTATCCTTGCGGCAGGTGATTATGCAGGCGCCTTGAAAGATTTTTTCAGGATTGTCCGGATGAATCCTCCCTCGAGTCTTGGATATGAAAGCAGGTACAATATCGGCTTCATCTATTCCGCCAGGGGAGAGTATGCCAGGGCCTTGCCCTATTTCGCCGCGATCCTGGAGCAGCCGGGTTCAGGGCCGGAAAGCGATCTCACCTTCAGGGCCGGGCTTGCCGGCGGGGTTTGCCACTATAACCTCGGGAATTACGCTGAAGCCCTGGGTCGGTTTAAGGAGGTCATTGAGAGGGGTACCGGCACCGGCTTCGAGGGTGAGGCCTGGCTTAATCTGGGCAGGACCCTCTATAAAATGGACCGCCTGGAGGATTCAATTGAAAGTTTCACCAAGGCGGCGGAGGTCCTGAAAGGGACAGGGTCCGGGGCCGAGGCGATATACTGGCGGGCCACCGTTTTGTTCAGACTGGGCCGGCTTAAGAAAGCCGGGGAGATTTTCCTTCTCCTTACCGATCTTTATCCTGGCAATAGGAGAGCGGCCGAATCGTTTTACCGGGCCGGACTCTGTGAAGCTCAACTCGGAAATTTTGCTTCAAGTATCGATTTTTTCGATCGGGCTCTTAAAGTCGTAAAGAGCCAGACTCCAGGCAGCCGTCGCGGCAGGCTGATAGAGGAGGTCCTCTATCAGAAGGGCTGGAGCCTTTATAAGATCGGCCGGAGAAACGAAGCAGTTTCCCTTTTCAGGACCCTGGCCGATGACTTTCCGGAAAGCGTGCTTGCTCCCGAGGCTTTTTATAAGCTGGCCGAAGCGGATTTCCGGGAAGAACGATATGGAATAGCCCTGGAAGGTTTCAGCCTGGTTGCAAGCAAATACCCGGACACGGAAACGGCCGGGCCCGCCCTCTATTGGGCGGGTGCCAGCGCTGCGAAAACCGGGAATGACGCGAAGGCCTTGAAATATTTCTGGGCCTACCTGGAAAAATCTGCCGGTGATGGGCTCGATCTCGCCGCCGGTCTCGCTGAGCTGGCCGGGCGGGAGGTCCGCAGGATCCTTTCTTTAAGCCCCGATTCTGAAAGTATCAAAAAATACTACCTGGAGGTGGAGAAAAACCCTTCTACACCGGAGTATTTGAAAAACCAGGTTCGTCTTGAATACGCACGTTTTATTTTTCCGGATGAGGAAGCACTCAGCATCCTGCAGACGATCCGCGCCACCGAGGCCCGGGAGCCGATTAAGAGTGAAGTGAATTTTCTGTTTGGAGAATACTATTTCCAGGGAGAAGAGCTCGAACGGGCGCTCGATATCTTTACCGGGATTGCCGCTTCCAGGGCCGATCGCCTCGGAGCGGCTGCGCAGATGAATATCGCCAGAATTCATGAAAAGCTGGGTGACCTTGAGGCCGCGGCCGAGGAATACCTGAAGGTGTATTTCCTCTATCCCGATTTCGAATTGCTTGTCCAGGAAGTCGTTTATAGAGCCGGGAAGCTGTACCAGGAGATCGGCAAGGTCCAAGAGGCGGAAAAGCTGTTTAAAAAGCTGGAGGAAGAATACCCTGAAAGCGTCTGGTTAGAAAGGCTTGAAAGCGGCAACTCCAGGTGATATTCGCACCTGGCTGCGATAGCCTGCCTCCGGGATGGCAATGTTGAAGCACTCACAAAAGGTTTGTAAAAGTCTATCTCCTTTCCTATGATCCGCACCCAGTGGGAATAGTCGGGGCTATTATGCCGGTAAATCCTCACCCATAAGAGAGAATAAACCCAGCGCCCAAAACTATTTTATTGGACTTTGGCTATAAAAACTTAGGTTGCGGATGAAATCAGCGCTGGGCAATACCACTCAATAATCTTGTTTTTTAGCAAGATTTTTGTAATATTACAATTCGTAGATGCCCGCAGGGGGTGTTTTCGTCCCCGCAGGCAGCAAGTTCACAATATGTTTTGTGTTTGCTTATTCTACCGATAAGTATATCTTGATTTCTCGCAGAAATTGAGAATCGATCAAATATATCTCTAAGATATCTTTCTAGGCGACTTTCGCTTATGTCGCTCATGTAAAAAGGATTCTACAAGCTTGTCATCTCTATGTCTATGATTAAAAAGCAGAGCCGTTCAACTGGACATTTTCAGCTGTTTTTCGCACACCCGCACCCATTAGGGGGAATTGGAACTCAAATCTAAAAAATTGTATTATTTAGAACCGATGTTGGAGTACTATCTCTCATAAGGAGATTCTGATATAGTTTGATCTGATTAAAATGGAATGGACTCAGAAAATACGTGAAGCTTTTACTACCGATCATGTATATTACACAAGCCACGCTAAATTTGAAATGGAAAATGAAGAATTTGGTGGAATATTGGATAGAGAAGTATATGAAATCATTAGAACTGGTGAAGTAATAGAAAAATACTTGACGGATAAACCGTATCCAAGTTTTTTAATATTTGGAAAGACGAATGTTGGAAGACCTTTACATACAGTATGTTCATACAATGAAAATGAGGAAGTAGCTATTGTTATTACCGTCTATCAACCAAATCCTGATTTGTGGATAGATCAGAAAAGAAGGAGAAGTTAATGGACTGCGTTATTTGTCATGGAAAAGAGATTGAAAAAACAAAGATCAGAGAAGAAATTAAAGCTGGTAGTGATATTGTGTATGTATCTATAAATATTCCTATCTGTAAAAATTGTGGTGAGCGATATTATGATCGACGGACGATTCAATCATTAGAGGGAATAAGAGAAAAACTCGAAAAAAAAGAATTGAAATTAAAAGAAGTTGGTAAAGTTTTAGAACTATTAAGCTGATTTTAGCAACATTCTTATGAGCTTTTTAATTACGCTCTTTTTTTCGGATTCTTTTTTATAGCTGACAGCTCTTTCAATCTATTTAGGACATATTAATATAAAATTGTTTTTCACCAAAGCACACAACATTCGGCGACATTGCAGCGCGGTTTGGTCATGGACCGAGAATCGTCTCGTGATGGAAAGAGAAAATGAGTAACGATCGAAAGACATTGAGCGTCATGTTCCGCAAGCCTCAATTCCCGGTCATCGTGTTTACCGGCACACAGATGTTGGCCGCCAAGGCTGCTGCCGAGCTATCCGGTCTGTTGCTGAGTCTCCCAGACGAAGCTCTTTGCGCCATACCAAGATTATTGACCCAGGCGGAGAGGAGTTCTGGTTTAACTCACAACCTGCTGTGTTGGCGCCAGGTTTTATGTTCAAAAGGTGGACGAAGAAGCAGATAATTGATCTGTATAACAGCACTCGTGAAACCAGCCTGAAGGCATATACGGTAGGTAACCTATCAAACAAGAGGTTGAAACAGATAGTAACGGAGATATGTGACTTACTGTCGTGATGTTGCGATTTTCACCAACCCACACCCATTGGGGGGAATTGCGGCTTATCCATGTTAAAATCTGCGCTTTAATTGCAGTTGACTAAAGGGTTTTAGAGTTCTAGAATCATATTCACAAAGTTCAACGACAAGGAGTTCATAGAATATGTGGAAAATAACCGCCTATATCGAAAAAGACCGAGAGACAGGATTATACGTCGGTATTGTACCAGGAATAATGGGGGCTCATACTCAGGCTGCAACACTTGATGATCTGCAGAGGAATCTGAAGGAAGTACTGGAACTTTGTATGGAAGAGATGGATTCTGAGTCAATGAATGAATTACCGAAATTCGTAGGCATACAAGAAATAGAAGTAGGATCGTGAGCAGACTCAGAATTGTCGATTCTAGAACATTAGAGAAAGTTCTTTTTAGTCTTGGATTTGAAAGCGTTAGGCAGAAAGGTAGCCATATCTTCTATAGGCATTCTGATGGTCGGACGACTACAATCCCTCATCATGGAGGAAGGGTGCTGGCACGGCCTTTAATAAGAGAGATATTGCGGGAAATTGACATTACCATCGATGAATACAATAAGATACTAGTACCCTGTATCATAAATTCTGTCATCTAAATCGGCAATCTATCATTTAAT
>CAZERV010000147.1:0-4394 GCA_964514815.1 uncultured Spirochaetaceae bacterium
ACCGAAAAGAAGTACTTTTTTTTCATTCGGCTCTCTCCGGGATGTAGTGTAGCCTAAAATAGATACTCTCTCTACTGGATTTCAACCCCATCTTATGGTAAGGATAGATGGAACAGGATGATGATAATCAGCCAATCGGATTTTAGGACCGTAAGGATCGAAAAAGATTCCCTCAGAGTCCTCCTGAGTTACAGCCTCTACTGGAACGGCCAGGAGCGCTTGCCTGAAAGTATCGTTTCCAGGAAAGACTATGTCACCGCCTATTTTCTCACCGCCAAGATTCGGGACTGCTTTACCGAAAACGAGTTCGGGCTTTTTATCGAACGAAACTGGTCGATTATTCCGGAGGGAGACCTGGCCCTCTCCTTCTGTTTCGATTTTCCCGACCTCATTTCCGCTCCTTACCTCTTCCCCTGCATGGAGGCGGGCGAGTATGCGGAAAAAGAAAAAATAACGGTAGCGGGAAACAGGACGGCCTATCCCTGCGGCCTCTATCTCTATGCCGACCCCTGCTCCGTGCTGATCTATGCCGACCCCCCGGTAGTGAAGAGCTTCTCCGGAAGCATCGGGATCGAGCGGGTCCGGTTAGAGGATGAAGCCCTGCTCCGGGTCGAGCTCCGCTTTCCTCCCTGGGAAGGATTCCATTCCATCGGGAACTTTGAACACACCCAGCGAGTCAGCCTCATCACCTCTTCCAGGGAATCGATCCATATCCGGGGCGTATCCACCGCCCTGGTTAATTTCAAAGAATCGCTGCACCGGCCCCGGGTGGAAGAAGATTATGAGGATCAAGTAAAAAGGGGGATCGAGAATTGTCTTTCCCGTTTTCTCGTCTCCAGGGGAGGAATCTTCGGGCTCAAGACCGAAGCGAAGGCCCGAACCCTCTCCTCCTGGGCCGGCACGGGGCTCGGCCTGATCATCACCGGACTCTTTCCGGACAGCGAAGACATGATTGAGACTACGCTCCGCTTAGCCGATTTCTCGCTCAAGGGCCAGCATCCCTCCGGGATGTTTTATGAGACATTCTACCTGGAAGAGGATTCCTGGATTTCATCCTCAAGAGCCCGGAAAGGCTCAGAAGCTGGGCCCGTTTTAGCGGTTGAAGAGGCAGCTCGCCTGGCTGAGCTTCTCATCCGGCTGTCCATTCGGTTGAAGAAGATGGGTTTCCATGGTGAAAAGTATCTCCTGGCCGCCGCCCGGATGGTAGATGCCTTTTTCGACTCCGAGCAGCATCTAATGAAAACGGCCGGCCAGGTCCTTCCCGATTCCCTGATGCCGGTTAAGAGCGGCCTCGGAGGGCTTGGATTGATCTGTCCGCTCCTGGGGCTTTACCGGTTGACCGGGAAGGACCGCTATAAAAAGGCGCTTCTGGCCTTGAAAAACCGCTACTTTGCAAAGAGCTCGGAGCCGTTTCCGGGTCTTTCGGACTCGTATACCGCTTTACTACTGGCAAAATCGGCGGCTCTACTCTCTGAAGGCGGGTTTCCGGTCAAGAACCTGAAAAGCTATCTCACCCTGCTTCTGCCCTGGATCTATCTAAACCGAGATCCGGGCGGAAAAAAGGTAAATCCGATAAATCCAGTAGGAGGGATAATAGAATCCCAGAAAAGCTCCCGCCTCCTCTTTCGGGGCTGGGAGTTTTCCTACTTGATTCTGAAATTAAGCACCTTGATAACCGGAGGTGCTATCCCGGAATGGGCGGGAAAACTCACCACCCAGCTTATCGGCTTTACCGGACAGAAACCGATGGGCGCCACTTGCTTTGATCCTGCCCTGGCCGGCGATGAGAGGGACCCTTTCGGACCTTTCGATACCAGGCAATTCGTGCGGGAAGCGCTCCATCTCCTTAAAAACACTTGAATGTTTTCCCCAGGCTCTTGGCTCAGGGGGCCGGGATAGCGCGGGCGATGGGTATCCGCCGGCCCGTGCCGAAGGCCCTGTGGGTGACTTTTAAAACCGGAGGCGCCTGCCTTCTCTTATATTCCACCCGCTCCACCAGGGTCACGACCCCGTCTGCCAGGGAGCGTACAAAGCCCGGCCTGCGGGGATGAACTATTCCAATCTCTTTCCAAAAGAAGGGTTTGCCGGCAGGAGCACCGCGGCTTCCGGATAGTAGGCTTTCAGAGCAAACCAGTACATATTGACAAAACTCACACCCGGTTTGGGGTGAATGGCTACGATTCTGTCCTTTTCCCATACAACGTCCACCCGGTCGGCTCCCATTGCTTTGAGGCTCGAGTAGGGAATAGCCCGATTCTCTTTCAGAAAATAGAGGAAGGGCTCTTTCAAGGGAAAAGAAGGATCATTCAAGCATTCTTCAGGTACTTCGGAACGAATGGCATCGTTGTGTTCGTAGTCGTCTAGAAGCGGGGTTGGTCTACGGTCATACATTCTTTGAAGCGGTTCGAGCCTCCGGCTTCCGATCAAGATCGCCTCTTTTCTGTATTTCTCCTTTGCATAGGAGTAACGGACGAGTGAAAAGGGCAGCAGCTCGAGGGCGGAATCCCTTTCGATCCCACTATATGCACTCCAGGCGAGCTGGGGCCACAGAGAGCCGGTTTGATAGTCATACATTACCAGATTGGACATGTACAGCATCCCGCTGACGCCGAACGTACGCTTTCTGTTGTTCGCTTCAGAACGGAAGACGACAACCGAACCGGTCAGAATGCAGTAGGTGACACCGACAGGTTCTCCACCGAATTGATCGTTCACCACCTCGTGCCAGACGAGCGGCGGGTAGGGATAGAGCTTTATTTCCCCCTTCCTTTTCACGACAACCAACCAATCGTCATCGTCCAGGTAAAAGAGCTTTCCCGCTCTCCGGGCCTCACTGAGGGGCATGAACAGGGGGTCTCGAAAAGATTTGATCGCCTCAGGTTCTAACTTTTTGATAAGATAGCGGTCAATGAACCGAGAGCCTGAAAAATCCAGATCGACTGCATGAGCCTGCAGGATCGTACCGAAGACAGCGCCGGCAAGAAACCACCTCAACATCCGACCGCCATGTAAAGACCCTCTTTTTCAATATAATCGTTGAGGTCGAAGCGGTAATTGTCTATGAGGTCCAAAATGACGTCCTGAAGCGAGCCCGAGTCGTATTCCTCCACGGTATCGAAACTGTGCCCAATCTGAAGATAATTGGTCGGCGTTATAGAAACCCATCCGGTTTTGACAAAGTACACATTACCGTTGAGGTCGACCACGATTTGTCGATCCCGGTGCTTCTCGTACTTGCGGTACAGCTCTTCGCCCTCCAGCAGAGCGAAATTGGTCAACTCAGCCCCGGTCAGCTTGACATTCACGGGGAAGCGACTGATGGTGGCCGGCGTGAGGCCGTATCTCTCCTTGAACCAGCCGCAGGCCTTGAAGATAGAGCCCACTTTCTTGTCGATAAACCTGGCCCCATTTCTGGCATGAATCTCTTTTCTCAGAAGTATGTGCCAATCGACGCCGTAGGCCCGGACCGCTTCTTCCAGATAATCCGGAACTTCCATGTCGCTGTGGTTGAATATGACGGCATCCGTATAACCTTCGTATTTCTTGTTGTCGAAATAATAGACCAGCTTCTTAAAAGGGTCTCTCTCCTGCCTGATATGCCGAACGATTTCTGCAGATACCAGGCTCCCGGCATCGGTTCTATGATCGTCGAAAATGTCGTTTTTGGCCTCCAATACCGGCCAGACGAATTGGGAGCTGTAATAGTACATTTCTCCTCTGTAACGCAGCTTTTTTATGAATATCGCATTGTAGCCTATGGCCGGAATATAGACCACGTCGTCCGGAACCGAAAAAATGACCGAATCCAGTATATTCAGCCATTCTCTCTTTCGAAGCAGCTCCACATTCACGAACTCGATCTTGCCCATTTCGGAGGTGATCTCCTGAAGGTTCGCCGATCTCTTCCTATACCAGGATGTTAAGGAAAAGATTTTGTCGAGCTCTGCATCTTTGAAAATATAGCCTCTGCGGGCAAAGACCTCGTTCCTCAGCAATCTAGCGGAATTGATGGCCAGGTGGTTTAGGGAAAGCTGAACATCTTGGGGCACTTCGTAGTAGTACTCAGCATGGTAGAGCTCATCATCCCCGAAGTATCCCTTCTCGTCGAGCCATTCAGCGACGTTCTCGTAATCGTAGTTATCTTCGATAGCCTTGATAAAGTTGACGTTCGAGGCTTCAAGGCTGCTCAGGTAGGTAAAATCGACTTTCGAATCCTCCTTATACCAATCGGCCAGAGAGTAGATATAGGCAAGAATGGGTGTTTTAAACCGGTAACCGTGCCGGGCGAACATCTCGTTCCTCAGAAGGGTATACATCGACACGCCGACAGCCTCCAGTGCTCGATCCACCGAGTGAGGCACAGTCAAATCCTTCTCGGTGTATTTGCCCTCGTT
>CAZERV010000148.1:0-2147 GCA_964514815.1 uncultured Spirochaetaceae bacterium
CTCGATACCGGTGCTCCTCCTGGAGGCCGAATATGATGAGTTTACCATGCCGCGGGGCAGGGAAATATTCAGCAAAAGAGCAAAGAACTGCAAGAGAATCATGTTTCCCGGCTCAAAGCACGAGATCCTCATTGAAAGTGATGAAATCCGAAACAGAGTGCTGGAGGAGATCATCAGTTTTCTCGAAGCGCACCAGAATATCCACGGGGGCACGGCTGGCCCCGGTGCCGGGCGGTATCGTGGCGGTGATGGGCCTGCTGATCATGGCCCGTTGCACGGAGGCGCCTCGCGGGCAGAGATGTCCACAATTCGGTTTTTCAGGGAGAAGCTCTCAAGCATCTCGTCGATTTACCCCCCCCCACTCATCTATTTATCCTTTTTCTTTATTGATATTTCTCCAGACCGTAAAAATAATGATGAGATAGAGTCCATAGCCGGTGATTTCCAATAAACTCGGATTCCCGTTATAGCCTAAAAGCCCCCTGGCGATACTCCCGAGGTATCCTTTTTCATGCCAGAAAGGATAGCCTCCGTCTTTAAGTAAGGGAGGGTTAATATCCCAGACATGTTCTATGATTACCGGAATCACGCCCGCTTCCTGGAGCTCATGCAAACTCTGGGCAATCAACCCGCCGGCGAAAAGAATTAGCAGTATATTAGTTAGAGTAAAGAACTTTTTGATATTAATTCGCAGGGACCCCCGGAAAAGAAGATAGGCGAGCAGCGCGGCCAGGATAAATCCTGCTAGAGCACCGGGCAGATTATTATTCGGGGAAGCAAAGCTTGCCGCGCTGAGAAATATGACCGATTCCAAGCCCTCTCTTAAAATGGAAATAAAAACCAGAAAGAAGAGTCCGATTCTCTTCGATTTGGTAAGCCCGGCAGCCACTTTCTGCTCAATCTCCACTGCGATGTTTCTCTGACGCATCATCCAGAGGATCATAGTGGTCAATAGGAAGGCACCGAGGAGCATGATGATCCCCTCGAATATCTCCTCCGCTCTTCCGGAAAAACCGCCGGCCAGGGCTGTAAAAATAACCGCTCCAATAACACTCGCGACGAGGCCGGCAATAATGCCGAGATAGACGATATAGTTGTTCCTGGCTAATTTTGTTCTGGAAAGATAGCCCAATACGATTCCAACGACCAGGGCGGCCTCCAGGGTCTCGCGGAACATAATAATCAAGCTCTGCAGCATAATTTGCCTCTTAGATTAATAAGTTTGGGTATCAAAATTAATTTTGGACGCCTTAAATATATTTTATTTACCTAATTTTGTCAATAAGTTTTAAGAAAAATAATAAAATTACTTGACTAATCTTAAAATAATGTTAACATTGTTAACATGAAAAACATGCGGGAGCGCATATTGAAATTGGCCATAGAGCTATACCTGCAATCCGGCCTGAGAGGGATCTCCATGAGAAAAATCGCTTCCAGGCTGGGCGTGAGCGCAACCGCAATTTACAGGCATTATGAAAACATTCAAGACCTGATCTGCCGTCTTATCGATGAGGGGTTCAGGATCTTCGGCAGCTACCTTTTTCGGGCCCTGGAGGGCAAAACACCGCAGGATAGATTAATGCTCAGCGGGAAAAACTATCTCGATTTTGCCCTGGAAAACCCCAAGTATTACGAACTGATCTTCATGTCCGCCGAGCAGATCGGCTTTCTAAAAACCTACTATTCGGCCGAGACGGACATATCCCCCACTTTCCAATTCCTGGTAGACCGGGTTCAAGAGTGTCTGAAAGAAGGATTCCTTAGAAAGGATGATCCGATTGAAACGGCCTTTTATTTCTGGTCGGTGTGCCACGGCCTGGTTTCTCTCTACCTGTTCGGTTGGACTAAAGCCCAGATCAGTATGGAGGAGTTTAAAGGAATATATGAGAGATCGCTGTCGCGTTTAATCAAAGGGCTTTCGATCTGATTTTTTTTCAGCTTTGGGTTAACATCGTTAACAAATCTACATTAGGAAAGAAAAATAAACAAAGGAGGAGGTAACTTCGAAATGCAAATCACAGTTATAAACGGCAGCCCCACTGCAAAGGTCGGGGAAATCGACAATTGCCTTGGTAGTCTTTCCAGGCTGCTGGAAGTCCGGGGACATAGATTAACCCTTTTCAATCTAGGAGAGATGTATCTTA
>CAZERV010000148.1:2247-4235 GCA_964514815.1 uncultured Spirochaetaceae bacterium
GGTGAGTGTGTCTTCCCCGATGATACATCCGATGTCCGCCGTGCCTATATCAATTCCGACTTTATCCTGTTTGCCTCTCCTATCATTATGGGATTCACCAGCGCTCTGCTTAAAAGAACGCAGGATAAGCTCATTCCCCTGCTCCACCCCTATTTTGAAATCGACCGGGACGAGATCCATCATCGTCCCCGGTATGAATCATACCCTCCTATCGGCCTGTTTCTCGAAGAAGAGGAGGATACCGATGAGGAAGACCTGGAAATAATATCGGCTATCTACCGGAGAACCGCTTTGAACGCCAAATCTTCACTGAGCTTCACAAAACTAACCAGTGTATCTATGGAGGAAATTGCAGATGAAATTGACCGTATTTAACGGCTCTCCCAAAGGAATGGGGAGCAACACTAAAATCTTACTGGACCACTTTCTAAACGGCTTTACAGCAGGCGGGAACCACAGCCATGAGGTGGTATATCTGAGCAGGGAAAAGAATTCCGGGCTGCCTTTAAAAGAGTTCGGTGAGGCCCAAACCGTTCTACTCGCCTTTCCGTTGTACTACGATTCGATGCCCGGGCTGGTGAAGGATTTTATCGAATCCCTAAAGCCCCTCTGCGGCCGGGAAGAGAATCCGGACCTCGGATTCCTGGTCCAGTCCGGTTTTCCCGAAGCGATTCATTCAAGATACGCCTAAGCGCTACCTGGAAAAGCTGAGCCGGCGATTGGGCTGCCGGTACCTCGGTACCATGGTGAAGGGAGGCGTTGAAGGCATACGAATAATGCCTTCCCGGATGACCAAAAAGCTCTTCGGGCGCTTCTATGAGCTGGGTAAAACTTTGGGTGAGCACGGCAGGTTTGAGGAGAAAGCCCTGCGGACACTGGCCGGCCCGGAAAAATATTCAAAACCGAGCCTGCTGAGATTAAGGCTGCTTAATAAAACCGGGCTCGCCAGTTTTTACTGGGACATGAAGCTTAAGCAAAACGCAGCCTACAAAAAAAGATTCGCCAGGCCTTATGACTCAAAAGAGGCGGTCAAAATGACCGTCGAATGATTTCAGCCTCAAAGACATTAAAGCCTTTCTCCGGAAAGGAAGCTTGAGAGACCGCTAAAGACTCGATATTTTCCTGATGAATGGTAACCTCCACCTCCAATCCCTTCTCCAATCCGATTCCCCGGCGGGAGTATTCTCCCATTCAGCCCCCCTCCCTGAAGGCGCCCTTTTTGCAAGGTTTTTCGGTTCTCGATTGCAGGCGGGAATTTACCTCGCCCTTTTAGCCGGCGTTATTATCTAAATGATAGTAATACTTATAATTCCACACGAGTCCTCAAGAGAAAAATCATGTAAAATAGGGGAAAATAGTCCGGCAAAAAGCCTGAAAAAAGGGCATGGTACCTAAAACATACCCCAAAAGGGTTCTTTGATGCTATTCAGCCTCAAATCGCATGCGAAAGCTTCGTGAAATCAGCTGCTTTACGGCCTTAAGGGTATACCTCGACCCCGGATATTTAACAAAGGGGAAAAAAGTTAGTTCAAAGAAGACGGGTCAAAATTGGGAGGGGAGCGACCGATCTTGACCAGAAAGCCTTAAGGATCTTTTTCGTCTCAGCACCACACTGAGCACAGACAAGCGGGCAGGTTCCATAGACTTTTTTAATCAGCCGGGCCCAGGTGGATTTCTGCACTTTTCCCGCTACAGGACATTCAGGTCTTGAAGCGAATATTTGTGTTGAATCGCCAGGATTATCCAGATATTTCTCCCTCCAGCCCTGAGGAGCAAGGTTCATACAAAACTCCATCCTTTTCCAAACCCCACGGGTTCTGGAAGAATATAAGCCATACCTACGGATATACTGTTTGCCTTTGGGCGGTATATGGGCTGTCAATTCAGCTATAAAATCCAGCGCATCAAATAATTTGAAATTTTCCTTAAAATAGGCACTGTATTTGGGTGTCTTATACAGCACTTTCAATGCGAAGTGCCCGAAGGGT
>CAZERV010000149.1:0-4205 GCA_964514815.1 uncultured Spirochaetaceae bacterium
TATCAGATACGGGCAGATAGACAAAATTGCCCTCTTGATGCCCGTATGTAAGGATCCTCTACAGTCCTCTCAAGGAAGAGTATTTTCGGCTCTTTGCCCAGGCAATCCGGACAACGGGCAGTGGTTCCTCGATCTCTGGCGGGAGGGGCGTTTGGCTGAAAGTGCTTGGGACGGCTTTCTCAAGGCTAGAAAATACGGCACCTACAAGATCCAAGAAATCCCGGAAACCGGCACCATGGTCCGAGAAACTAGCCCCCTCAAACGCTGATCACCTTCTCCGTATACCACGAAGGGAGTCTAGCTGGAGAACGAACCTTCGAATAGCTATCTGGTTAACAACCGGTGGCAATCTCAAGAGCACGGCATACGGCTTTCATTTTCTCCGGGTGGACCTCAGCAATGCGGCGACGCAACCTTGATTTTTCCACAGTCTGAACATGATCGAGGTTCACCGCTGAATCATGCTTCAAGCCTTCCTCGATTCCTACAACGATTTCACTTGGGGCACCCCGGATTGTTGAGGTGATCGGTGCCACCATCACCGTGTGCAGCAGCTCGATTACCTCCTGCCGTGTGAGGACCAAAACAGGTCGCAGTTTGTCCGGTTGCTTGAAGGTAAAGAACCATATTTCTCCACGTTTTATTCGTTGGACCATCGGCCTTCATTCTCCCAGCCAGGGAATTCTTTCCCCAACCCTTCGCTGTCCGCTCCGTAGGCCTGGCGGTACATGCTGGAAATGGTTTTGCGACGGTGATGCTCGATGTATTCAGCTGCCATTCTTCTGAATACTGCCGACCGCCCCAGTCGGCGAACATCTTCGTCCGCATCCAGCTCATCAAGCAGCTTTTCATCCATCATTATCTGTATAGGTTTCATATTGTTAATATATGTTGATATGTGCGATCGGTCAACTATGATGAACGACTAGCTCTATGTGTCACATGAGCGGGCAACCAACAATTGCTGATCCGTTGGCTAAAGGATCCTTTTCCGGTAGGATAGCGATGATCCCGAAATGTGGCAGACCATGCATGAAAACGGTACCTTCGATGTGGTGCGGGAGTACCGTGATAATGGAATGATTCGCCATATCGGCGCCTTGGCCCACAATGATAGTAAGACTTATAACTCCACATAAGTCCTTTGGAGAAGAATCAGGTAAACTTTGTAAGAATCGTCTTTGCAGAGTGCCTTGAAAACAGCCGGGTTGTATAAAGCATCCAAAAACGGAGCTCTTATGGGCTGTTTGAGCCAGGATCGCACGCCGAGATTATGTCCTTTCGGTAGTAGCGCTTGAGTGATTTGTCAGAAATCCTTGTAATTTCCGGGGTTACCTATTATGCAATAAATGCTGTTTGGAATATTTTACGAAATTGAGGTCTTATAAGGTGTTTTTAGGAACATTTTCGGGATTTCAACCGATTTTGCTCTTTAATGCCTTGTAGGGGATTATAAGTTTTACTATCATTTATCTACGGCCAGGTCTACCCTGTTCACGTGCTCGTAAGCCCTGAAAATTTCCACCAGCCGCTTGAGTTCTACGACCTGGTGCGGGTCGTCTTCCACTCGTAAATCCAAGGTTTTATCTTTCCAGACTTTGCCGGTCGGGCGGTCTTTTTATCATGGGCAAAGATGGAGTAAGTATGAACCGGCCTGGGAAGTATTCTTTCAGACATTATTTACCCCTCTAGTTTCTACTATTATATCTCATGATTATCTTAAAGCAAATCGATGTCCCGCAGCCGGAGGCGAATCATTCTTAAGTTCCGACAGAAAAGCTTGCAAGTTTAAACTGTCTGGCTTTAAAATATATTCTATGAACGAGAAAATAAAAGAACATCTGGATTTTCTTTACGGGCAGGAACGGGGGCTTGAAACACTTAAGTGCCTGGAAGAGCTGATGGAAAGCTACCGCAGGCGGATCAGCAGACCCAAAACGACCACACCGTCTCCTGCGGGCGGTCCGGCCCTGGATGAAAGGGATTCGATCCTCATAACCTATGGGGACCAGTTTCGAGAAGGTGGAAAGCCGCCCATTGAAACCCTGGGCTCTTTTCTGAAAAAACATCTTAGAGGAATAATTTCCGGAGTCCATATTCTCCCTTTTGCTCCCTATTCTTCGGATGACGGTTTTTCGGTGATCGATTATAAAAAGGTCAATCCGGATTGGGGTGGCTGGCCGGAGGTCGCCGCCATCGGGGAGGATTTCAGGCTAATGTTCGACCTGGTCTTGAACCACATATCGGCCCGGAGCCTCTGGTTCAAAGGTTTTTTGGAGGGAAAGGAGAAATACCGGGATTACCTCATCGTGGTTCCTGAGGGCACCGATGTCTCCGGGGTTTTCCGGCCCAGGGCGCTTCCCCTCCTGACCCGCTTTAAGACCGCTTCCGGCGAGAAGCTGGTCTGGACGACCTTCAGCGCCGACCAGGTCGATCTCAATTTCGGGAATCCTGAGCTGCTCCTGGAGATGATTGATATTCTTCTCTTCTATGTTGAGCAAGGCGCCCAGTTTGTCAGGCTGGATGCGATTGCCTATTTATGGAAGGAGCTCGGGACCCCCTGCATCCATCTGGAGCAGACCCACCGGGTGGTCAGGCTTTTTCGCGCCGTCTTCGATGCTGTTACGGACCCCCAGGATGAAACGGACCTCAGGGTGCGGAAGTTCCTGGCTTCCCATGACGGAGTCGGGGTCCTACCGGCCCTGGCCGGGGTGGTGCTGGATTAAGAGAAAGCCGTTTTCGCTATCTTAAGGGTTTCTCCGGATAAATCGGAGAGAATGCTCTGCCTCCGGAACACGGGGCTTAAGCGAGAGATCTTACAAGCCCCCGGTTTCAGGCCTCGGTTTGAAGCCTGGAAATAGATTGACAGACATCCTGACCGGGAGAGGCACGGATGTGAAACGGGCTGATGGGAGGATCGATATACCGGTAATCATTCTCATCGCCGTTTTAAGCCAGATGTGTATGCAGCCGGACACTATTGGGACTTGAATTTACGGTGCCGCAGGCCCTTTCCTGCTGCGTCCAGCACCATCATCTCCTTTTGGAGACGATGACCTGCTCCGATGGATCGAGTCAATTGTAACTTCAAAGCTAAAGTAATTTTTTCATATAAATTCAGGGGGATATCTTGATATCTTCCAATCCTGCCACCCGGGCCAGACTTGACTGACGCAGGTCGAAAGTAACAAAATGCGTACAATGGTAAGCAATCGCTGAGGCAACATGCAGGATATCCAGAGACCAGGAACCTGTTTCAGGTGTGTGCTGATCGATTAGTCTGATGGCCTCTACAAAGACACCACCCCAATCCGGAAGCATACGCTGCAATACGCCCTTACTCAAATCAAAATCTACCGCATCGAAAGTATCCTTAAGTTGATCTTTGGAGAATTCATTCCTGAAGACCTTGAGGGCAAAGGTATTTTTTAATTCTACTTCATGTAAAGATGAAAACAAAAAGCGGTTATGACAATGTGGAAGCCGTGGAGTTGCTGCTGAAGCATGGCGCGGATATGGAAGCCCAAAACGATAAGGATGGATGGACAGCGTTGATGTTCGCGGCCGACCAGGAAAACGAGGATTCGGCGGAACTCCTGATCGAAAAAGGGGCCGATATCGATGCCGTGAGTGGAAAGGACGGGAAGTCCGCCCTGATGGCGGCCGTTTCTGAATATTCGGTTGGAATCGTCACCGCATTGCTGGACAAAGGGGCGAAATTCGACCTTCAGGACAAGGAAGGAAACTCGGCACTGATCCTGGCCGCCTACCATGGGCATGAGGATCTTGTGGAAATGTTGCTGGAAAAGGGCGCGAATATCTCCCTCAAGGACAAAAATGGCAGGACCGCGCTGGATATTGCCCGAGAAGAAGATGAAGAAGACGCCGTGGAATTGCTGGAAGAAGCCGGGGCAACCTAGGGAGGAAAAGTGATCTGCGCGGAAGGGTGGGGGTGATGCGGGGCGGAGTGTGGTTTCCTCGCAATCCACGGACCCATCCAAATTTTGGAGGGGCAAATGAGCAGACGACGCAGAGGGTTTTTAAACAATTTGGGCGGCATTGCCAAAGGCCTAGGGTCAGTGATAGCCTGCTATGAAGCAGGGTGCATTGGTTTCGAGTTGCAAAGGCTACTCGGAAGCATAGAGGTTCCTTGTATAGTAGCGGCACCTGGGTTATTACCCCGACGGCCGGGGGAGCGTGTAAAA
>CAZERV010000150.1:0-3826 GCA_964514815.1 uncultured Spirochaetaceae bacterium
CATGGTCACCACTTTAGCATAGCGTTGAAAAAGAGTCCAGTTTTTTGGGGAAGAAATTTAAGCTTTTTTCGAAATTAGGGCTGAATAGTTACAATTTTTTTAGACATTTAGCCAGGCAATCACCTCCTGGCTTCTTAGTTTAATGACCACTCAGTCTATCCTTAGCTCCACCTGGACACAAATTGGTATGACTGGTCTTACCATACCGGATTCAAATCTTAGCACAACCCTGTCACCATGTCAATGTGGTGAATGAGTTTTTCATGGATCAGGCCGGGAAAGTAGGCTTTAAGCACTATGATGAAAAACCGGAGATAGTGTATGATAAGGAGCTTATTCTCTGCGACGTAGTGGGAACCTTCAATGAGAACCGCTTTACCTTCAGAAGCGAGCAGATCAGCAAGGAGGTTTCAAGGCAACAACCGAGGACGAATTGGAAGATAAACTTATAGAAAAATGCGGCGTCTTCGGAATCTGGGGAGTAGACAAACCCGCAGAGTATGTTTATTTGGGCCTGCACAATCTTCAGCACCGGGGCCAGGAAAGCTGCGGCCTGGTATCCGCTTCCATCAGGAAGTTCCACAGCCATTACGGGATGGGGATCGTAAATGAAGTATTTACGGATCGAACTTTAAATGAGCTGAACGGCAGGGCCGCCATAGGCCATAATCGCTACGGCACCCTGGGTTCCTCCTCCATTGAGAATGCTCAACCCCTGATTGCCGAGACAAAGAACGGCCTGGTGGCCATTGCCCATAACGGCCAGTTTGCCAACTGCCGCCGGCTGAAGGCCAGGCTGCAGGATGAAGGCTGCATCTTTAAGACAAACAGCGATACGGAGATTATCCTGCATAATTTCGCCCGCTCCGCTGAGAAAACTATTGAGGGCGTCATTTCTTCCTGTTTCAGGGAGGTCGGCCCTTCCTATTCGATCGTGATGCTTACCCGGAAGGAACTGATTGCCGTAAGGGACGCTTGCGGAATCCGGCCGCTGGTGCTCGGCAGGTTGAACGACGCCCATGTAATTGCCTCTGAAACGGCGGCTTTCGATATCATCGGGGCCGAATATGTGGATGAGGTAAGGCCGGGGGAAATGGTCATTATCAACGACAGCGGATTGCGCAGGGAGCAGATGTTTGCGCCTCAAAAAGAATTAAAGTGCATTTTTGAATACATCTACTTTGCCAGGCCGGACAGTTTCCTTTATGGAAACAAACACGCCGCCAGCGAGGTCCGCAAGGAATTCGGCCGGCAGCTCTACAGGGAGCACCCGGTCGAGGCTGAGGTGGTCATCCCTGTTCCGGATTCGAGCACGGATGCCGCCCTGGGATTCAGCAGTGAAGCAAACATTCCCTTTGACTTCGGGCTCATCCGGAGCCACTATATCGGAAGAACATTCATCGAACCGACTCAGGCCATCCGGGACGCCAAGGTACGGAAGAAATACAATCCTAACCGTTCCGTATTGCGGGGAAGGCGGGTGGCGGTTGTTGAGGACTCCATTGTCCGGGGAACAACTCTCAGGAATTTGATTTCCATCATCCGGGAGTTCGGAGCCCTGGAGGTTCACCTGCGGATCAGCTCCCCCCCTTATAAACACAGTTGTTACCTGGGGATCGATACGGCCGAGACAAAGCAGCTTATTGCCCACAATAAAACAGTGGAGCAGATCAGGCAGTTTCTGGGCGCCGATTCCCTGGGCTACCTCAGCGAAAAAGGAATGCTTTCCAACAAGTTTCTTCAAGGGGGCTTCTGTTCATATTGTTTCAACGGCCTCGAAATGAAAGAGGAGATGAACCCTGGCTGTTAATATTGTTGAACAAATCGATAATTCAGTAGAAGTGCGGCATGTGCTGGTAAGCGTTTATGATAAAAGGGGATTGAACGGCTTGATCCCGGCTTTAGTAAGAATTAATCCGGGCCTCTTGATCTATTCCACCGGCGGCACCTTCGAGGCCATCAGGGCCATACTGGGAGATAGAGCGGAGAAGAACCTGACCCGGATCTCCGACTATACCGGCCAACCGGAGATGCAGGGGGGGCTGGTGAAGACCCTTGACTTTAAGATCTATCTCGGCCTTTTGAGCGAGACCTACAACCAGGCTCACGCCGGGGACCTGGCCAGGGTACAGGGGATCACCTTCGATATGGTGGTCGTCAACTTATACCCTTTTTTAAAAATCATTCGGGAGCCGGGCGTGAGGCCTGAAAAGGCAAGAGCAAATATCGATATCGGCGGGCCCTGTATGATCCGGGCGGCGGCAAAAAATTTTTTACGGGTCGCTTCAGTAGTGGATCCGGACGACTATGATCGCATTATTGAAGAACTTAAAGAATCCGGCGGCTGTACTAGCTTGAGGACCCGCTGCGAGCTGGCAAAGAAGACCTTTGCTTATACGGCGCGATACGATGCCGCAATCGCGGATTATCTTACCGGGCTTTCCTTCGATGAGGTTGATGAGTGCTATAATAGGAAAAATAATCATGGCGCCTGATCTTAAATCCGCATACAAAAGCGTTACTGAGGATAATTTCCCGAATAATTTAGAAATTAGCTTTGTTGATGAAAACGGCAGACAGACCCTGTTCTATGAAAAGGTGAGGTGGCCTGTCGCCGGGATTAAGAAGGGCTTGAGGTACGGAGAAAATCCCGGGCAGGAGGCCGCGCTCTACAAGTTGATCAACGGAAACTTAACGCTTGGCGATGTTTCCTGCATTAAGCCGGGCAAATACCTGGCCTCCGATGCGGAGCTGCTCCAGTCCGGCAAACATCCGGGAAAGACCAATATCACCGATGTGGATAGTGCTTTGAATATCCTTCGCTATTTTTCCGCTGTTCCTTGCACCGTGATTGTTAAACATAACAACCCCTGCGGCGCGGCCAGGGGCGCCACCCTGGCGGAGTCGTACCGGAAAGCCTACCTGGCGGACAGGCTGGCCGCCTTCGGCGGGGTCATCGCCCTTAACCGCGAGGTAGACCGGGAAACCGCCGGGCTCATTGCGCGGCAGTACTGCGAAGTAGTGACGGCGCCCGGGTTCGCTGACGGTGTGCTTGATATTCTGGCCGGAAGACAGAACCTGCGGGTCATGCGTATCGGGAATATGGCCAGGCTGCAGGATTACGTGGGCCGGCGTGTGGTTGAGCTCAAATCCCTGATTGACGGCGGCATCATTGCCCAGTGGTCGTTTGAATCAGAGGTAAAGGTAAAGGAAGATTTCATTCCCGCCCGGGCTGCCCACGGGGGGAAGCAATACAAAATAAATCGAAGTCCAACAGAGAGGGAATACCAGGATCTTCTCTTCGGTTGGTTGGTTGAATGCGGAATAACCAGCAATTCGGTCATTTACGTAAAGGATGGAGTCACCCTGGGAATCGGCACGGGAGAGCAGGACAGGGTCGGGGTAGCGGAAATTGCCCGGGACAAAGCATACCGAAAGCTCGCAGACAGGCTCTGCTGGGAGAAGCATCATAAACCTTATAGTACGCTTACCGGGGCTAAGGCAATCGAGGAGATTGACAGGGAAGTTGAGACCCGTCGGGGCGGACTTAGCGGAAGCTGCATGGTATCGGATGCTTTTTTCCCCTTCAGGGACGGGGTGGATGTAGGGATCAGGGAAGGGGTAACCGCTATTGTGCAACCCGGGGGCTCAGAAAGGGATTTTGAGAGCATCGAGGCCTGTAACGAGGCCGGTGTTGCTATGGTCTTTACCGGTCAGAGATGTTTCAAGCATTGAGGATTTCTATTTGAACTGCACTGCGGCTCCCGCTCAGCGCCCAAACCTATTTTATTGGACTTTGGCTATAAAAGCTTAGGTTGCGGATGAA
>CAZERV010000151.1:0-3819 GCA_964514815.1 uncultured Spirochaetaceae bacterium
CGCTCCCGGAGGTACTTGACAAGGTGTGCCAATCCAACAATTCTTTGGTGTATGAAAGTTGAAATCAAAGGCCTCCATCCGCTGGAGGTTAAGCTCCTACTACATTTTAAAGATGACGAGGAGATAATCTCCGCAAGAGTGCTGGATGAGCTCTCTTTTAACCTGGGCCAGTGTAACCAGGCCTTCAGTTGGCTTTCCGCCAAGGAGCTTATTAAGGAAAAAAGGAGGGGAAAGCGCCTTCAGTTTATATTGACTGAATCAGGAAAGGAGTCTCTGGAAAAGGGACCGCCCGAGGAAAGGATTTTCAATCTGATCAAGACCGGGGGACCCCTGACTCTCCCTGAGATTTCTAAAAGGCTGGCCTTAGAGAACCGGGATGCCGGGTCCGCCTTCGGCTCTCTCTCCAGGGCCAGGGTGCTGGCCATGGACGGGAAAAAGCAGGTTATAATCCGGGATGCCTCCGGGAAAGAGACGATCGCCACACTCAAGAGGCTGCTTTCCCTGTTCGCAAGAAAGGAAGTGGTGGAAGATAGGGACCTCTCCCCCGGAGATCTTGAAAGCATATTAGGATTGAGCAGGAAACGGGGAGCCGGCAAAGGGCTGTTCCGGGCGTCTGAAAAAGAGGAAGTCAGTTACATCTTCACGCCGGCCGGCAGTAAAGCTCGGACGATGCTCTTGAAGCAGGGCCTCACCGGGGAAGAGATCGGCCAGATAACGCCGGATATCCTGAGGAATGGGGTATGGAAGAACAGCGAATTCCGGGGCTACAATATCAACATTCCGCCTTCCCGCGTGCTTTTAGGCAGGAAGAATCCCTATGTCGAGTTTCTGGAGCAGCTGAAGAATAAACTCACTTCCCTGGGCTTTGTGGAGTTCGACGGCCCACTTCTGGAAACCGAGTTCTGGAACAGCGATGCCCTGTTCATGCCCCAGTTTCATTCGGCCCGGGATATTCACGATGTCTACTATGTTAAGGAACCGAGCCATGCCGGGGAGATCGAGCAGCCCTATCTCGACCAGGTAGCCGCCGCCCACGAGAACGGCTGGGAAACCGGGAGCCTGGGCTGGCGCTATGCTTTTGACCGCCTCTTTACCCGACGGATGATCCTGCGCAGCCACGGCACGGTTCTTTCGGCCAAGACCCTGCCTGAAGCCTCAGTTCCGGGGAAATACTTCGGGGTGGTGCGCTGCTTCCGCTACGACCGGGTGGATGCCACCCACCTGGCCGATTTTTACCAGACCGAAGGCATCGTCCTGGGGGAAGAGGTCAATTTGAGAACTCTCCTGGGCCTATTGAAGATGTTTGCCGAAGAAGTGGCCGGGGCCAGGGAGGTCAAGTATGTCCCCGGGTACTTCCCTTTCACAGAGCCTTCCGTTGAAGTCCACATCAAACATTCGGAATTAGGCTGGTTTGAGCTGGGCGGATCGGGGATTTTCAGACCCGAAGTTACAGAACCCCTGGGTGTAAAGGTGCCGGTCCTGGCCTGGGGATTGGGGATAGACCGCATGGCCCTGATGGCTTTGGGCTTGAACGACTTGCGCGATCTTTTTACGAATGATGTCGAGCAGGTCCGGCTAAGAAGAAGGAGATAAGATGCCCAAGATCGAAGTCGATGACCGGACCCTCTTCCGTCTGCTTGGGAAAAGGCTGAATAAGGATGATCTTGCCGAGCTTTTAACCGCGGCCAAAGCGGAGCTTGATGATTGGGTTACCGAAGAGAACCTTTTAAAGATTGAATTGAACGACACCAACAGGCCGGATCTCTGGTCCACTGCGGGTCTGGGCCGGCAGCTCCGGAGTTTTTTAGGAGGAGAGATCCCCGGCTATGATTTTTTTTCCGGTGAGGGAAAAGCGCAGGCGGCTGAAGAGCGGCTTGTTCTGGTTGATCCTAATTTAAAAGATATTCGGCCCTATATTACGGCCTTTCTGGCCTCAGGGAAGCGCATAGACGAGCCTCTTCTTAGAGACCTGATCCAATCCCAGGAGAAGCTTTGCTGGAACTACGGGCGAAAGCGAAGCTCCATTGCCATGGGGGTTTACCGGGCGGACCTCCTGACCTTTCCGGTCCATTATAAAGCGGCAGATCCGGACAATACCTATTTCGTTCCCCTGGATTTTGACCGGGAGCTTTCCCTGCGGGCAACCTTAAGCATGCATCCCAAGGGAATAGAGTTCGGCTCCATTGTTTCCGAATTTTCCCATTTTCCCTTCTTAAAAGATGATAAGGGGGAAGTGTTGAGCTTTCCCCCGATCATAAACAGCGCCCGGCTGGGGGCGGTAAGGGTAGGCGACAGCCGGCTCTTTATCGAGCTTACCGGCACGGACCTCGATTCCCTTCTTCTGGCCACTTCCATCATGGCCTGTGATCTGGCCGATGCGGGCTACCGGATTCTGCCGGTAAAGATAGAATATCGCTACGATACTCCTTACGGGAGGGAGCTGGTGACCCCCTATTACTTTCAGAAACCGGTCAGCCTGGATACTGGCTATGCCTCCAAATTACTCGGAGAAGATATTCGACCGGAGGAAGCCGGCCGGTGCATCAGGAAAATGGGGGTTGAGGTCACCATGGATCAGAATATCTTAACCGTGACCCCCCCGGGCTACAGGAATGATTTTCTCCATCCGGTCGATATTGTGGAAGAGATCATGATCGGCAGGGGTATGGACAGCTTTGAGCCGGTCTGGCCGGAGGATTTTACCATCGGCAGATTGTCGAGCCTGGAGATTTTCTCAAGGAGAGCCCGGGAGATCGCGGTGGGCCTGGGCTACCAGGAGATGATCTATAGTTACCTGGGCTCCCGCAGAGATTTCGTTGAGAGGATGGGGATCGGCGGAGAGGATATTATCGAGATCGCAAATCCCATGAGCGAGAGCTTTGAGCTGGTCAGGAATTCCCAGCTTCCGAATCTGCTCTCATCGGAATCCATCTCCGGAAACGCGGTTTATCCGCACCGGACCTTCGAGATCGGCAAGACCGTGGTTAAAGATGAGAGCGAGAATTACGGCTCCCTGACCCGAAACATGCTCTCGTTCCTGATTTCCGAGCGGGATGCGGGCTTCAATGACGTCAATTCCCATCTTTCCGCCCTCTTCTTCTACCTGTCCAGAGAATATTCTCTTAAGGAGGTGGAGGACCCCCGTTTCATACCGGGACGCGCGGGCGCGATAATTTACAATGGAAAGCAGGTGGGGATCGTGGGAGAGATTCATCCCTCGGTTTTAGAAAATTGGGGGATCCAGATGCCCTGTGCAGGGGCGGAATTGGACCTGGATTCATTAGACTATCAAGGAGGCTGACATGGAAACGAGCTTGAATGTTCGAGCCGTCGATCTGAGCTGGGAAGAGGGCTGTAACATCATTGTCGGCCAGTCTCACTTTATCAAGACTGCCGAGGACATCGCAGAGATTCTCCAGACCTCTGTCCCGGGAGTGAAGTTCGGGCTTGCCTTCTGTGAGGCTTCCGGACCCTGCCTGATCCGGACCGAAGGAAACGATGAAAAGCTCATTGGGCAGGCGGTGGAATGCGCCGAGAAAGTCGGGGCCGGACACAGCTTCTTTCTCATCATCCGGAACGCTTATCCGATCAATATTCTGAACCAGATCAAGGCCTGCCAGGAGGTGGCCAGGATCTTCTGCGCCACCTCAAATCCCCTGCAGATACTCTATGTGGAAACGCCGCAGGGACGGGGCATTGTCGGGGTGGTGGACGGGTTTCCGCCTAAAGGGGTGGAAAATGAAAAAGATAAGCGGGAGCGCAAAGAGCTCCTCCGAAAGATAGGCTATAAGTTTTAATAAGTCCGTTTATTGACTTTTT
>CAZERV010000152.1:0-3581 GCA_964514815.1 uncultured Spirochaetaceae bacterium
CGTAGATGCCCGCAGGGTAGGGGTAGTACTGCGCTGGGATGAGATCAACTTGTGATCTACCGAGACCGCCGTAACAGTAAAACCGGGTCCCCCTGATTTTTACCTGTTCCAGGGCCGCTATCCTGCGGATGACTGCATGATAAGAGAAGTTTAGCCGGCGGCCGAGCTCTGATGCATTTAAAGTTCTACCATGATATTGAACGATGGTCCGCAGGAGACGGCCGTCATCCTTCAAAGGATTTGGGTCGCCTTCTCCAAGTATTAATGAAACCAGTTTCGAGTCCAAAGGGGAATTCAAAAAGCATTATCAAACACTGTAAAAACTGGAAAAATAAATCCGTGCGTCTATTTTTCCAAAATTCTCTAATCACACTTTCTCCAAATACCAGAGGAGGCCGGTTAGGGCATCGGTCCCGGATGTTTCCCCGTGCGAGGTCGCCCTCTCGACCACCGCTATCATTTCCTCCGGGCTGTCCGCCCCGGCCAGCCCCCGGGCTGCCTCGATCAGGTAGTGCGGAAAGTGCTCCTTAAGGGCCTGCCAGATCAGGGTCCGGCCCGGAAAACCGGTCCTGTCCAGGGCCTTACCGATCTCTTCCTTATCAACCGTCCGGGACGCCGTCAGCATTCTTTCCCCGAGCAGGACTCCGGCCAGAAAATCATCGCCCGAAGGAGTCAAACCGATCCCCAGCCCCAGCAGCCCGGAAAGGCCTTGCAGTCGGGGAGGTTCCCCTTCAATCTTTTCCATCTTTACCTGGGCCAGAATCCTCTGCGCCCTCTGCACAAAGGGATTGTCCCGGCCTCTGTTTTGATAGAGGCCGATCAGTCCTCCCTCTTTTCCCCGGCTTAAGAGGGCCCGCTTAAAAAGCTCGATTTTACCGGCCGCAAAACCGGCCGCAAGTCCCGGATAATCAAATCCGGCGCCCGACCATACATTAGCTCTTGCCGGCTCAATCGTTAAATCACCAAGCAGTATATCTTTTCCCCGGTGAGTGACTTTCGTTCCTCTTTCGATCCGGTCCGGTCGCTTCCCAGAGCCCGACCGGCCCGATTCAAAGAGCTCCGGCACCCTGATGCCCAGGGCAGACATCTGGGAAGGCCTTTCCACCAGGGAGAGAAGGACTTTTTCCGGCACGAGGATGTTGACGGCGCCGGCATACACCGAGGCTACCTCGCCGGAACGGGTCACTTCATTGACGAGACAACCGATCTCCCGGGCTTTGAAACTTTCCATAAGCAATTGAGGGGTATTTTTCTGGTCTATTGCGCCGTAAAAATAATTATTCTTCTCCTTCCTGTAACAGATCTGCCAGGCGCTTATCTTTCCATGCCTTGAGGAAAACTTCGACTACCGCCGAGTCGAACTGTTTTCCGGCGTTCTTTTGGATTTCAGCCAACGCATCATCAAAGCTCCTGCCTTTACGGTAAGCACGATCATGGGTTATGGCGTCAAAAACATCGGCTACGGCAATTATTCGTCCGGCCAGCGGGATTTCCGATCCGGCGAGCTTCCGGGGATATCCCGTCCCGTCGAATCGTTCGTGATGATAAAACACATACGGAATGGCCCGTTCCAGATAGGTGATACCCTCTATCATTTCTTTCCCCTTTTGAGGATGCTCTTTTACCTGCTCATATTCTTCATGCTCCAGGGGACCGGGCTTGAGCAAAATCGAATCAGGCACACTGATCTTGCCCAGATCGTGCAGAAGAGCCCCGATCTCCAGGGAAAACAACTCTTCATCTGTGAGTCCCATCTCCCTGCCGATGGCTTTGGCTAAAACGGGAGCCGTGTAAAGCAGGGTCTCAAAATCGTGGCGGGAAATTTCCAAAACCGTTGTCGATTTCAGGGCCCTGGCCGTGGCAGAGCGCGGGCCTTCATCCAGCAGCGCCATCTCGCCGAAAAACTCGCCGTCGCTATGGACGCCCAATACCATTTCCTCACCGTCTTCAAACTTTTTAGTTATCTCTACCTCGCCGTGATCGATGACGAAGAACCCGGCTGCCGTGGTATTTTCTCGTACGATTACATCTCCTGCCCCATAATCTTTCTCTACAGTAATCTGATCGATCTGATGCAAATCGTAGTCGGACATATCGGAGAAAAAGGGTATTTTCCTGAGTACATCTATTTTTGATCCGGCCGTCATGCTGCCCCCTTAGATAAAGCCTATTATAAAGCCCTAAGAGGCAGGCTGCAAGTGTCTTGATATTTCCTGCTTATAGATTATTATTGAAATATGAGCCGTCTGTTGATCGTTGACAGCGATCAGAATCTATGCACTGACGTCTGCAATTTTTTCCGCGGCATCGGCCAGACCATCGAAGAGGCTCCGGATTACTCGACCGCACTGAAAATGATCGATACCCATACCTTTGACGTCATTATCAGTGATGTGATCATACAGGGGGGCCTGATCAGAGAGCTGATCCAGGCAGTTAATAATAAGCATGCGGATACAGTAGTTATCGTCAACTACCGATATCAATACGGTTCAGGAAGGTGTCCGGGCCGTTAAAGAAGGGGCCTTCGGCATCCTTCAGAAACCCTTCAGTATCCCTGAGCTTAATTTCCAGATAAAAAAAGCTGTTGAGAAAAAGGAAAAAAGTCAGGAAGCACAGAGACTCCCAGAAAGACACCGGAATATCTACCAGCCATATAACTTTATTGGAGAAAGCCCGGAGATCGAAGAGGTTTTTAAAATCGTAAACAGGGTGGCCAAAACCAACTCCAGCGTGATTCTTACCGGAGAGACCGGCACAGGCAAGGAAATGGTTGCCGGCGCCATTCACTACAACAGCCATAGGTCCAAAGCGGCCTTCGTCAGGGTTAATTGCGCCGCCTTGCCGGAACAGCTTCTGGAAAGTGAGCTCTTCGGTTATGAAAAGGGAGCCTTTACCGGGGCGGAGAAGCTGCGCATCGGCAGATTTGAACAGGCGGACGGCGGGACCATCTTTCTGGATGAGGTTGCTGACATGAGCCCCTTTACCCAGGCCAAGGTGTTAAGGGTGCTTCAGGAAAAGGAGTTCGAGCGGGTAGGGAGCAGTGAAACGGTCAAGACCGATGTGCGCATTATCTCTGCGACCAATAAGAACTTAATAGCGCTCATGGAAAAAGGGCAGTTCAGGGAGGACCTCTACTACCGGCTGAATGTGGTGACCATCCACCTGCCCCCGCTCAGGGAGCGGGATGGAGATATCAGACTTTTAATCCAGTTTTTCCTGAAAAAGTTCTCCGTTGATTTAAACAAAAAGATCAGGGGTATCCAACCGGCTGCGCTTAAAATACTCACTGGGTACCGTTGGCCCGGGAATATTCGCGAGCTGGAGAACACCATTGAGCGAACGGTGCTCATGGCCGATGGAGAAGAGATTACCAGGGATGATCTTAAGCTTCTGTTTAAGAATGAGCCTCCGCCAGGCGATCCCGGCCGGATAAAGCTTCCTCCGGGCGGTATCCAAATGGAAGCGGTGGAAAGGGACTTTGTCCTTCAGGCCCTGGAGATGAGCGGCTGGATCCAGAAAGACGCCGCCAAACTGCTGGGGGTCTCCAGCCGGGTTCTAAACTACAAGATCAAAAGGTT
>CAZERV010000153.1:0-3490 GCA_964514815.1 uncultured Spirochaetaceae bacterium
ACAATCTGATTTTCTAAAACCAGCTTAGGCTATTATCAGCTATCAGTCTAAAAAGTACGCCTTTCCAACCTGCGGTAGTCCGAACTCTGTCTAACCGCAATCAATTCTGATAAAAGTGGTAACTACTTTTGGGCTATTTTGAAAGATGTCTATTTTTTATATTTAAAAATTGAGACCCTATGTAAGTTGCACTCTCTGTACTCCTCTCCCCTGCGGGGACGAAGACGCCTATTCACTGCAAAATTGCAATATCCGCTGGTTTCGTTTAAAATGAGATCTAAATATTCAAATCGATGAGAAAGTTAGAGCTGCCGACAGTATTTGTTGTCTTTTTCTGCGCTGTAATCGCTTCTGTTTCAGCCCAATCTCCAGACCAGTCTCCGGAAAAGAGGATCAGCCTTACCTTTCTGGGCGACATCATGGTCCATAAGGTGAACCATAAAATATCAGTTTACAGTAGAATTTATGCTAATGTGAGTGAAATTTTAAAGAATGACGCCTTGAGCTTTGCCAACCTGGAGTTTCCTATCGATTCTTCCCGTCCCTATTCTGCCTATCCTCGTTTTAATGCCAGTCCGGATTATGCGCGTGCCGCAGCCGAGGCCGGAATTGAGGTCTTCGCCTTAGCCAACAACCATGCCTATGACCAGGGGAGGGAAGGGGTCCTGCAGACCCTGAGGTCCATGGCTGCCCTGGAACAAAGCCTGAATTGGAAGATTTACTACGCCGGAATCCGGGGCAATATAAAGGCGCCTTTTAAGCCGGTGGAGATTAGGGTAGATGGGTTTCGGCTCGGATTCCTGGCCGTGACGCAAATGGTCAACGAGTATCAGAAGTTTCCATATGTATATGTGGTCGATTATCAGAGTAAAAAAGATCGGGAAACCTTTTTAAAGACCGTTCGGGAGGAAGCTGCGGGGTACGATCTTTTCATTCTCTCCTACCACGGAGGAAAAGAATATGCCCTTGAGCCCGATCCCGAAAAAGTCCGCTTCTTCCGCCGGCTTTTACAGGCCGGGGTTCATATAGTTTACGGCCATCATCCCCATGTTCTTCAGCCGTTTGAGCTGATCGATACTGGTGGGAGGCGCAGGTTGATCATAAATTCCGCCGGTAACTTTATTTCCGGTATGACCTGGGGAATCGATCCCCTGGATCCTGAGAATCCAAGGGCCTATACCGGGGATTCGGCATTATGGGCGGTTGAGGTCGTATTCAACGGCGGCGAAGGATCCGTAGAATCCGTTAAACCGATTCCGGTATCGAATTTCCTGGATGATCGGGGCGAAATGGTGGTGGATACCCTTTCAAACCTCCTGGACCGGGAACTTTCTCCAAAGTGGTCGTCCTATTACCGGAAGCGTTTCAAACTCATTGAAGAGCTGCTGAATAAGCAGGTCAAACAGTAGCTGTAACAGAGTGCCCTTATTGCCTTGACAGCGGGCAGAAACAGGTTAATAGTAGAATTGCCATGGAAAAAACCGCTGTCAAAATGCCTGAGCTATCTTTGCATTTTAAGCAGAGGAAGCCCTCACCTATCCGAACCGCCCAGCTGGCTTTTGCCGGGCGGAAAGACCGTGTAAAAGCCGTTAATCTGGCCATCGGGAACGTCAGCCTGCCCGTCCATCCGGCTATTAAAGAACGAATGGACCGGCTCTCTACGGAAGAAAGCCCTTTCCGGGAAGGAGTCGTCAGGTATTCAACCACTGCGGGCCCGGAAGAAGCAAACCGGGCTTTTCTAAATCTTATCTCGGCCTCGGGATTCGAAAGTGAAAAGCTCTTTTCCCAGGTCACCGATGGGGCATCTCAGGCCATGGAATTGATGATTCTGGGGGTTTGCGGTCCGGCCGGAAGCCAGGGAAAACCGCTCCTGCTGATTGAGCCCATTTATCCCAATTATACGGCCTTTGCGCAACGCCTGGGCCGGGCGACGGCAGCCGTTTCCCGCACCCTCCGGGAAGACGGCAGATTCAGCCTGCCGGACCTGGCCACGATTGAAGAAGTGATCAGGACTCACCGTCCCGGGGGCTTTCTGGTGATCCCCTACGATAATCCAACCGGACAGATGATGGACAGGGGTATCCTGGCAGATCTCGGCAGGCTCTGTGTAAAACACAACCTTTGGTTCATCAGTGACGAAGCCTACAGGATGCTTCATTACACTCCTCAAAAGGAGGTAAGCATCTGGGGATTGAGTGATAATGAAGTTCCGGGCATAGAGGGCCGCAGAATCAGCATCGAATCGGCCTCCAAGTTATACAGCGCCTGCGGCCTGAGAGTAGGGGCTTTAGTCACCGATAATAAGGAGCTCCACGAGGGGGCAGTGGCGGAATACACGGCCAACCTCTGCTCAAATGTCATCGGCCAGTATCTTTTCGGCGCCCTGGCGGATATAAGCCGGGATGACTTGAGGGCCTGGTATGAGGACTTAAGAGATTACTACCGGCGGATTATCCTCTCCTTTACCGGGGAGATGAAGAAAGCTCTTCCGGGGATTATCGTTTCCAGACCGGATGCGGCCCTCTACTCGGTGCTGGATGTGCGCAATCTGGTGAAGCCTGGCTTCGAGGCCGGAGATTTCGTGCTGTACTGCGCCACCGAAGGGAGGGTAACTGTCGAGGATGAGGGCTGGACCTTGCTGGCTGCGCCGCTTACGGGCTTCTATGATCCCGGCGAGGGGAAAGAGAATCCCGGAAAGACCCAGTTGAGAATCGCCTATGTTGAGCCCCGGGAGGTCATGGAAAAGGTGCCCGGGCTTTTTGTAGGGCTCCTTAAGGCTTATGAAAAAAGGAGAAGCGGCTCTAGTTAGAGTTCTCCTTTTCCGGAAAAGTTACTTGCATGCTTCCGGGGTGTCTATAAACTCTCTGAGTCAAGTGGTTAAGATTCTATAAACTTCAGGTAGGCTGCATAATCCAGGAGATCATTGATTTCTTCCCTGTTTTTGATTCTCAGGGTGAATATCCAGCCCTCTCCGGGAAGCTCCACATAAACGATATCTTCCAATTCTTTTTGAGCATGGTCGATGATGCCGAAGCCGGCATTGTCTCCTTCTATGGCTGCCCAGAGATGTTCCCTGGTGTACCTGAGCTCTTCCGGTTTCATAATATATTCCTCGTCCAGCAAAAGCTGGGAAAATGGATTTATTATAATGGTGAATAAGCCTTATTCCTCAACAATAATTGATTCCGCCGGACAGTCACTGGTGGCATCGCGGACGGCATCTTCCAGCTCAGAAGGAACATCCGGTTTGATGACCTCAGCCACTTCATCCCCCATTTGAAAGACGTCGGGTACGTCGTCGGTACATAGACCGCAGGCAGTGCAGAGGTCCGCATCGATCCTTACATTCATTTGTTTCCCTCCATTGCGGATATTACAATCATTAGACATTGCAGTCGGCAGTTATCATATCACAATCTTCGGATATTGCAAGATGCTGATAATTTTTAACAACCTTGTTTTTTTCTCCACAGGTCGTAGATGCTCGCAG
>CAZERV010000154.1:0-3373 GCA_964514815.1 uncultured Spirochaetaceae bacterium
TACTGTAATACACCAGCACCCTGCCCTGGGCTTCCGCCTTCAGGGTGACCAGCCCACCCGCGCTATTCAGCACCGCATCGTCCAGGGTGGCTTTCCGGTACTTATATCCGTCGTCACCCGTATAGCTTCCCTCAGGGTCCTCCAGGTAGATCTCCAGGTTCTCAACGTCCCTGTCCGGGAGCTTGAAAAACCTGCCCTGGACATAGGCATCCAGGGGAATGACCTCCTCCGTAACCAGGTTCTTGCCGATAAAAGTAAGGCTCCCGGGCTCATTATTATCGGAGCGCAGAAGCAGGTGATGGCTGGAAGCGCCCGATTCCATCTGGGCCTCGACGCCCAGGGAATTGATGCCCTGCTCCGGGATATCGAGAAAACGGTAAGAAGGGATGGTGATCTCCCGGTTAGCGATATAGACATGATGGAGAAACTCACCTTCCTTGCCCTGGTAACCCATCCGGAAATAATTCTCCTGAAAAAAATCCTCGCTCAGGTCGACAATCGAAGCCTCCACAAAGTATCTCTCCATGAGCCAGACTGAAAAGGTAAGATCGGGAAACTGTTGAAAGGGCTGGTCCACCCCCAACCCGGGAAAGGCCGACGGATAGATGAACGAGGCGCCGTCCGGTTTGAAAAGGATATCGAAGGAGCCGTAAAGATGCGCCCCCCAGGAGCCGGTCAGAAAGAAATCTACATCCGCATCTCCGATTTTCGATTGAAAGATCGCCTCCGGGGCTTCTTCTTCGGGCAGAATCGGCTCTTCCGGGAACGACCGGAGGCAGGCGCAGAGTAAAAGTATAAGTCCCAACAAGAGCCGCTTCACTGCTAAAAACAATAGCACATAGAATCGGGAAAAAAATGTTATGTGCTAATGGGAGCGACCGCCGAGAATAGAAAAGTGAATACCGATCTCCGGAAAGCGGCAGGTTTTATCAGCCGTCTCTTGTCTAATAAAGCCCTGGATACTCTCACTCCACTACAAAAAGAGGAACAGATCGCCCAATTCCTCAGCACTAACGCCCAGCAGCTCTACCCCACCCTATCTTCAGCACAATTTTTTCCGGGCAAAAACTGGAACCAGATTTCAGCCATCCTTATCCAGGCCCTCATTGAGGAAACGGATAAGAGCTTTATTCTTCAGTTAGAGGACTTTATCAGGAATCGCCTGGATTTTACCTTTGTCTCGTTCATCCAACCTCACCGGATTCCGGCTGAAAAATGCAAGGAGGAGATGCTGGAATTCCTCAAACGGATCCTCAAGAAACCGGAGGCACGCCGGGCTTTTTCCGGTCCTTTCACCGCGATCCTGTTCAATCTAACGGACAAGTATGTGGACGGTTCCTTTAACCTGAAACAATACGTGCATTTTGAGCTCACCAAGGTGCAGCGGCTGCGCATGAGCCAGGAAGAAGTAAAACACATGGTTAAAGCAACCCTGCTGCTCAAGGCCGGAGTACATCTTCTCACCGTGGGTGCTACGGACAGAACCCAGGAGCTTCAATCCGGGGTCGTTCATCCGCATTTCGTTGAAAAGGTGTTCAATATTCTCAAAGGGCAGCTCAAGATTTTGCCCCAGCCTCTCTTAAAAAGCGCTTTAAACAGCAATCTCTCCTTTGAAGAAAACAAGAAAATCGAAGCAACGGCCCGTATAGCCTCCCTCTTTGCCGCCCGGGCAAAAAATTTCAAACAACTGGCCAGGATAGACAGGGGCGCGAACTCACCGGATAGGAGCTGGTTCAATATAGCCCGGAAAAACTATAAATTTTATGGCTTTGATATTAAGATGCTCGATGAATTCTATAGAATCGCTGCGGAAAATGGGTGGTAAAACATGAATAAGCGTCTCGTTGCCTTTTTAGAGTCTTTCGTTATTATCGCTATTCTGCTGGTGCTCGTTCAGACTTTTTTTGAAGATTACTCTGTCCTGGCCGGCTGGAGCACAGCGGCTCGCAGAAGAATCCTGCTGGCAGGATTCTTCTTTGATCTTTTCTTTACCCTGGAGTTCCTCACCAGGATTTACTATGCCATCTTAAAGAAAAGAGCCTTTACGTATCTCCTTAGGGAGAGGGGCTGGATTGATTTCCTGGCATCTATTCCCCTGTTAATGTTTAATTCCGGGCCCGTAGCTTTTGCTATCATCACCGGCGGAACGGCTTTCTTCGGCCTGGGAGGCATGATGAACCTCCTAAAAGTAATAAAAGCAATCAGAATAGCCCGTATCCTGAGATTACTCAGGATCATCAAGATCTTTCGGAAGATCAAGAATGTCGAATCCCCAATGGCTCAGCGTCATGTGGCCCAGATTACGGCCATCAGCGTTTCCGTGCTGGTCTTTTCGCTCCTGGCGTTTTCCATTCTTTTCGGCAGTCTCGACTTAGGCGGACTCGATTCTTCGTTTTTCGATCACCAGGAAAAGATTGTATCTCACCTGAAATCAAGGCAGGACGATCCGGCCGGGTTTGTCCAGGCTCTTTCATCTTTGCAGGAAACTGATGTTACCCTGCTGATAGTGAAATACCGGAATCGAACCCTGTTTTCCCGCTATCAAAATGATTACTATTTCGAATATTTCGGACCCGGCGATTACGGCTACGCCAAAGACGGAGACCTGGAATACTTTTTTGATCTCCGGCCCTATGCCAGGCAGCTTTCCCGGGAAAGTCTGCAGTTCTTTGCTATTGTTATCATGATTGTGCTGGCCTATTTACTTATTTACAGTCCCCAATTTGCCTTAACAGTGAGCGATCCGATTCATGTCATGCACAGGGGTATGGCGGAAAAGGATTATAACCTGGAAGTCAAAATACCTGAAAATTTTAAGGAAGACGATGTGTTTCAACTGGCAAAACTCTATAATGAAAATTATCTGCCACTAAAAGACCGCATCAATGTCCAGGAAGAAAGTTCCCTGCTAAATCTGCAAAGTGAAGATATTAAGAACCTGCTTGATGAGACTTGATCCTTGGTCGTTTCAATACTTCATTTCATAATCGACCTGCCGGGCATTACTTCAATAAAGGAAAAAAGGCGGATCGTACGTTCCGTGAAAGATCGACTGCAGAGAAAATTCAAGCTGTCCGTCGCAGAGGTCGATTTACAGGATTCTCTCCGATTCGCTCAAATCGGAGCGGTCATCATCTCAAATTCAAGGCAATTCGGGGAATCCGTTCTGCATAAAGCCCTCAGGCTTGTGGAAGACCTGGTCCCGGAAAGAATAAGAGATCCAAAAATATTTTCCGAGTTCTATTAGGAAGAAACTGAAGCTACTTACCGGCAATAAGGTAGAGATCCGGCAGAGAATAGACTCGCTCGTCCCAACTGAGATCTAAAAACGTCTCCCTCGCTTGAAGCAATAACTTGAAATAATGGCGAAAGG
>CAZERV010000155.1:0-3299 GCA_964514815.1 uncultured Spirochaetaceae bacterium
ATTCTTCGATTGCAGGTACAAAAGAAACCGCGTGCACGCAATGGAATCCATCTGCTTCTAATCCTAATGTTAGGATTAGAAGCAGAAAGGATATTCCGAGGGCCGGCAGTGGGGAGGAAGAATTTTTATGGTTCAGGAGCGGTTTAGAGCGGGTAGGTCCTCCTGGAAAATCAAATCCAGGTTAATCTCACGCCCGGAGACCTGGCTTTTAAAGGATTTTAGAGCCGATTGCATCAGCTATGCAGGTGGACAGGGCTTCCTGTGGAGATCAATAAGCCCTGCATCCAGTCGAGACAGGTCCAGCAGATTCTTAATAACCCACTCCAGCCTCCGCAATACATCCTGGCTGTCCGCAAGGAGCTCCTGCCTGGCGCGGGGGGTGTTTCCAGCCGCTCGGCCATCCGGTTAAACTGGCGGGCCAATCGGCCGATCTCATCCTTCCCGTACTCCGGTGCCCGTATGCTCAGGTTCTTCTCGCTGATGTTTTGAACGGTAGCGGTGAGCTGAACCAGAGGGCGGGTAAGCCTCTTGCTCATAAACAGACCGACCAAAAAAGCTACCAGAGTGGTTCCCACACCCGCCAGAATAAGCGCGCCCCGCGCCGTAGATAAAGCCTCCCGGCTGAAATCCGGGCCCTGGCTCAACTCGATATAGCCCAGGGAGCTCTCCTCGGCCCCGATCGGCAGGACAATTCGTTGCTCAGAATGCGACTCATCGTCGTGTTCCTGTAAATCGTCACTATCCAACTCCTCCGTTGATTTCAATATAAAGCGGTAACCTGAAAGGCCGTCAGCATCAGGATGGGGAGGGGCCCCGCTGCACGGAGTGTTTTACAGACATCGTAGCCGCTCAAATCCGGAAGGCGGTCTGTATCAGCGATACGCTCTTCTTTTCCTTCTCCCCCGCGGTCCTCGTCTGTTCGATCCTGAATGCGAAAATACGGGCTCATGACCGATCCAGGCCGGCGAGATCCGGTTGCTGGAAATCAGCCGCTTTGCAGCCCCTATATCCCGGCTTGTCACGAAGGTGATTGCGATCCCTTCTCTGCCCATTCTCCCGGCTCGTCCGGTCCGGTGGGTGTACGTAACCGGATCCCACGGAAAATCATAATTGATCACATGGCTCACGAGACTGAAATCCAGCCCCCTGCCGGCAAGATCCGTGGCGATCATAAATCGTATCTTAAAATTGCGTAAACGCCGGATGACTGAGCTTCGTTTCTCCTGCTCCATTCCGCCGTGGATGCACTCCACTCCGGGAAGCCGGCCTCTCAGTTTTAAAAAAAGCTTTTCAGCGTTGAGACGGGAATTACAAAAGATGATCGCTTGCTTGATTGATTGTTGACTCAATGTAGCGTGCAAGCTCGATAGCAGTGCATCATGGGCTACAAACTGAAATTGATGGATCAGCGACTGAGGAGCTATCTGCTCTACATTCAGCTCCACGGTAGCGGGATGGTCCAGGTAGGTCTCCGCCAGTCTTTTTACTTCCCGGGGCATAGTCGCTGCAAATAGAAGTGTCTGGTGTTTGTGTACCAGGCAGGAGAAGACGAAATCGATGTCTTCCAGAAAGCCCTCTTTCAACATCTCATCCGCCTCATCGAGCACGAAGGTTTGAACCTGTGCTAAGGAAATTAGGCCGCTGTACAAGAAATCGATCAAGCGTCCTGGCGTGGCCACCAGAATATGGACCAGGTCCTGCAACTTGGCCTTCTGCACAGACATATCGAACCCGCCATACACGGCGAAAGGGACGACCTTCACATACCTGGAAATACGGTCGATCTCTTCCACGTACTGAAGTGCCAGCTCACGGGTGGGAACCAGAATCAGGGCCTGAATCGCTTTCAGGTCAGAAACTATTCGCTGGACCAACGGAATGCCGCAGGCACCGGTTTTTCCGGATCCGGTTTCTGCTGTTGCCAGAAGATCCCTTCCGGAGAGAATATGGGGAAAAGTCATCTCCTGTATTGGAGTAAGTTCCGTATAGCTCATTGCCTTGAGGGCGTTGAGTATTTTCGGCTTCAGGGCTAAATCGGTAAATCTCATCGATGATGTTCTTGGCTGGAATCAGCACAGATTCGTATTTCGTTGTACATCAATAGCTTCTGGGGTATCATACTATTCCTTTGTATATTTGAATCCCTATGGTTACAGTGTACATGTTTCCTAAAAAAGACTCAACTCATAGAGTGATAAGAAGGGTAAGGATTGGCGGAAGTCATAATGAGTGTAAAGAATCGCCATTTTTCCGGAAAACTGTCTTCAGAAGCAGGATTGCGGCCTGGGTTGGACGACATTGACAGAGAGCCCTTTACCCTTTATTGTGCAAGCCCGTATGGAGGTTCAAATCATCGGCGCCAAGAAATGTCCCGATACCCGCAAAGCGGAACGTTTCTTTAGGGAGCGAGGGGTCAAGGTGCACCTGGTCGACCTTTACGAGCGCAGGCTCAGCAGAGGGGAACTGGAAAACATCGCTCGCCACCTTCCAATCGAAGAGCTGCTCGACCCCGGCTCCAAGGCCTTCAAGGACCGGGGATTGGCCTACATGGTCTTTGATCCCCTGCAGGAACTCCTCGAGCACCCGCTTCTTCTTAAAACACCGGTGATACGTTTCGGCCCAAGGGTCACGGTCGGCTACGCTCCGGAAATCTGGAAGCAGTGGATGAATGCTTAGATACGCGATTCTCGGAAGCGGCTCCAACGCCAATGCCTACATTTTTCAGTATCAGGATGGGGCTTCGTCATTGATTATACCGAAAAAAAACAAATGCCGAAGTTTATTCGTTTCTTCTTTCCAGGAAAAGAAATAGCATTGAAAACTTCGGCATAATAAATACCTGCTATAGTCCGCAGAGTTTTTTCAGACTCTCCTCATCCTTCCATGAAGGCATTTCGTCTGCCAACCCGGGATCGACTTTTTCCAAGGCCTCGCGCAACATCTCGACATTAGCGGATGCATAGATCTCAGTAGTGTTCACATTTACATGCCCCAGGAATTCTGCGAGGTACGAGAGAGGCATTCCGGACTTGTAGAGGTGCATCGCTCGCGTATGGCGAATTAGGTGGGGATAAACTCTCTGTGGAACCTCAGGGCATGTGCTTCTGGCTTTTTCTCCGTAATTCTTCAACATGACACTTATAGCGTCGGTTGATAGCATGTGCGGTATCCCCGCCCGGATGGAATAGAAGAGTGGTTTGCTGGTTCCGTCATATGAAATGGTGTGAAACTGCCTTAAATACTCCTTCAAATGGGCAACAGTCCTGTCCATAAGGGGAATGCTTCTGGTTTTACCTCCT
>CAZERV010000156.1:0-3279 GCA_964514815.1 uncultured Spirochaetaceae bacterium
GGGCGCTGGACTTGATTATTTCTTGCGCTGAACGCGCAAGATTTTAAAGGTAATACTATAAAGCGGTTGACGGTATCCCATAATTACTCCTTTTGGCGTGTTTTTCTGTCATATTTTCTGAGACGCCTTGTTTTTTATGAGATACAAAGAGAGAAAGTAGGAAGGATAACCCCATAACTCCTTATAGGGCTTTAAATTATCATCATGCCCGGAAGAGGACTTGAACCTCCACGGGGTAACCCCCACTAGACCCTGAACCTAGCGTGTCTGCCAATTTCACCATCCGGGCTTAATTTTTAGGTTAACAAATTCCGGCCCCAATGTCAATATGGCAACCGAAGATTTCCAACGGAAATCAGCGCTGGGAAAAGTCTCCCGTTTCTGCTATTGTATCTGGAACTTCAATTAAATCCATGATTCGGTATTTAAGGAGGTAGCCGCTTGAGGGTTCTCTACATCGGTGAGATTGTGGGCTCATCCGGGATTTATTGTGTTAAAACGCTGCTCTCAGCCATAAAGAAAGAGAGAGGAATCGATTTCGTAATCGCCAGTGCGGACGGCGCCACCGGTGGATTCGGGGTCGGAAAGAACCATTCCATCTACCTGCGCAAACTGGGAATCGCTATTCTTACTTCCGGAGAATGTATTTACTACAAAAGAGACATGGTCCCTCACCTCGTCAGGGCTTCCTATATTCTGAGGGCCGCCAATTACCCTGTGGGGAATCCGGGCCGGGGCTGGGCGATCTGCAAAGCCAACGGCCAAAAAATCGCCGTTATCAATCTTTTAGGCCAATCCGGATTTAACCGGGTCCACCTTCACAATCCTTTCCTCCTTCTTCCGGACCTGGTGGATAAGATTTCCCGGGAAACGAATACCATCGTGGTGGATTTTCATGCCTCAACCACGGCGGAGAAAAATACCATGTTCTACCAGATGGACGGTAAGGTTTCCGCCGTCCTGGGGAGTCATACCAAGACCCTCTCTGCCGACGAGCGAATCCTACCGGGCGGAACCGCCATGATTACCAGCACAGGAAGGACCGGAAGCATTAACTCTGTCGGCGGGCTCGATCCGGAGATCGAAATCAGGAAGTTCTTAACCCAGGTCCATGAGCTTTCGAAAATCTCCTGGGAAGAGCTCGAGCTGCAGGGTGTTATTCTGGAGATAGATCAGAACGGAAAGGCCGTTGGTATTGAAAGAATCAGGGTAGGATGCAAGAGAGAAAACCAGGATCGAGGGGGAAAAAGCCCGGGAAATTAACAAAGAAAAAAATCAGGCGGAGTATTCCCGGGTAATAGTGTTGATCATCTCCGCAACCTGGCTCAGTGGTACGATCTTATGAATGTAGCCGAGTTCGATGGCCACTTTGGGCATTCCGAAAACTATGCTGGTGGCTTCATCCTGGGCCAGGGTCAATCCTCCTTCCAGGTAGATCTCGCCTATCTCCCCGGCCCCGTCTTTTCCCATCCCGGTCATGATAATAGCCAGGCTTCGATTTCCATATACCCTCGACACAGCTCTGAATAAAACGCCAGCCGAAGGCCGGTGCCCGTTAACAGGCGGTAAGTCGGATAGCCTGATTATCTTTGCCAGGGGCTTACTATCTATTTCCAGGTGCCGGTCGCCCGGGGCGATCAGGATCCGCCCGGGCTTGATTATGTCTCCGTCTTCGGCTTCCTTAACCTCGAGCTGGGAGATCTTGTCCAGGCTGTTGGCAAACTCTTCGGTAAAGCCGGCCGGCATGTGCTGGACCACGAGGATCGGGGCAGGAAGAGTCTTTTCCAGCCTGGGAAATACCTCCCGCAGGGCGTTCGGCCCCCCGGTTGAGATCCCGATGGCGATAATTTCTATCGGCCCGGTCTTTCGTTTCGGCGCCCTGGGCGGAGACACAATCGGCTCCGGTTTTTGCGGCCGCACCATGGGTTTTTCCGCAAAGATGCGCTCTTTTTGAAGGGGCTTCGAAATCTTTAGGGCTTTGAATTTATCCCCGTAAATCCGAACTAGCTGGATGAGCATTTCTTTCGTTTTCTGAATACCCTGGCTTTCTGTGCCGGAGGGTTTGAGGATAAAATCGGAAGCGCCCAGGGAAAGGGCCTCCATTGTTATGCGGGCTCCTTTGCGGGCCAAAGAGGAGAGAATGATTACCGGTATTTCGATTCCTCGCTTCTTTCGACTTTTAAGAAATTCGATGCCGTTCATCTCCGGCATCTCCAAATCCAGAATAATAACGTCGGGCTTGAGGGTTTCAATCTTCTTTAAGGCGAAGATCCCGTTCATGGCTTTACCGGCCACCTGAATGTCCGGAGTTTGATCAAAGAATTTACTCACCAGGTTACGCATCAGCGCCGAGTCGTCAACAATAAGTACGGAAATCGTTTTTTCTGCCAGGGCTTCGCTCCCAGGGTTCTTAAAATTTACGGTAAAATGTGGCCCACTCGGTTTTGACAAATTCAAAACGGATATCCATGCCGAATAATGATTCGGAATGCCCGATAAAGAGGAACGAGTGATCGTTCATCACTTTCCAGAAGCGCATTATGACGGCTTTTTGGGCTTCAGAGTCGAAATAGATAATGACGTTTCTGCAAAACAGGATATCGACATCCTGCAGACCGCTGTCAAACTTGAGATTATGATAATCGAATTTTACGCATTTTTTAATTTCCTCCTTAACCTGGTAGCCGTCCCGTTTCTTATCGAAGTATTTTGTCAGATACTCTTCAGGCACTCCTCCTATTCTACTCTCCGGATAGAAACCTTCCTGGGCGATCATCAAAGACTTCAGGCTCAGATCGGAGCCGACAATATCGAAAGTCATCGGCGGAGAGAGCTTTTCTTTTAAGACCATGGCCAGGGAGTAAGGCTCTTCCCCGGTGGAACAACCGGCGCTCCAGAGTCTTATGCGCTGCTGGTTTTTTTTCTTTTTGAAGGCCATGATATCGGGAATAACATAGCTTTCAAAGGCGGCAAAATGGGCCGAGTTTCGGAAGAAGCGGGTCAGGTTAGTGGTCACGGAATCGAGGAGGACTTTTATTTCCTCCTGATCCTCCAGTATGAGATTGTGGTACTCCCTTACCGAATCGAGATTTACCGCTCTCAGGCGCTCTTTTAACCTGCTTTCCAGGATAATTCGGTTTGAGCTTGAAAAATGAATTCCGCTCTGATTGTAGATCAGAGACCGGAAGAGCTCAAAGTCCTGATCGCTCAGGTAATTCTCCATAGGCTATGTAACTAATGAGTGATTAGAGTCTATAAATATACAATCTTGCTGTCAAT
>CAZERV010000157.1:0-3029 GCA_964514815.1 uncultured Spirochaetaceae bacterium
CTAGTATCCCAGACATCGCCATAGGCCCATAAGTATCATCCCCCAGGGGAAAGATAAAATCGCTTATAAAAAATAGTCATTTATGCTATAAGCTTAGCTTGCCATGAATAAAAAGCTGCCTGCCTATATTTCCACCGGGGACCCCGCCTCTTTCGCCCTTAATACCATTACCCGCAGAAAGCCTGCCATCATCGACCAGGTCCTGGAAAAGCACTCCCTGCCCCCCAGTATCCGCAGTCGCATTCTCCTGCTGAAAGAAGAAATGAAGACCGGGACCGTTACGGACCCGTTTGAAAGCTGCGGCTTTGATCAGGAGCTTTTTGAAAAAAGGGAGCTGGAAACCTGGCAGACCGAGATAGCAAAGTATACCGGCAGGGCCTGGCTCGACATACCCTGGTATTTTGCCGAGAGCTACTTCTACCTCAGGCTTTTATTCGCCTTCGGTTACTATGAACCGGGTTCGCCCAACTACCGGCGCGATCCTTTCAAGCCCGTTAAAGAGCAGGAACTGCTCGGCCCGGGGGGAGGAAAAGAGACCGTCCTTCGGGTGCTGGAGATAATCGGAAGCCTTTCGGAACCGGCCGATATTTTAAACTACCTGCTCCATTTCTCCTTATGGGGCAACAGAATGGACCTGAGCAATTTTCAGATCGCCCGGAAATCCCGGGAGAGAATCTATAGCAAAGACACCGGAAATCTTTTAATCGATGACTCTGAGATTCTGATTGACAGGCTCCTTGCAGCAGGAAGGGTCGATGTGATACTCGATAATGCAGGCCATGAGCTTGTCTGCGACCTCCTTACCGCGACTTATCTACTCTCTCTTCCGGTTAAGCGGCAGATACGCCTTCATGCTAAAAGATCGCCCTTTTTTGTCTCCGACGCTACCGGAGAGGATGTGGAAAAAACTGTTCAATTCCTGGCCGATCTTTCCGGGCCGGGGGCGGCCGGCACTACCGGAAATGACGGCCGAAGCCTTATCAAATCTCTTAAAGAAAAGAGACCGGTCATAGAAGAGCATTTCTTCTGGAACGGTCCCCTTCACTTCCCGGACCTGCCGGAAGACCTCTCGGAGTCTCTGTCCGCTTCCGAGTTGGTGCTGTTAAAGGGTGATGCAAACTACAGGAGACTCCTCTCAGACCGGAAATGGAAACCCTGGACTCCCATGGACGAGATAACCGGCTACTTCCCCGCCCCGTTCGCCGTTCTTCGAACCATGAAAAGCGAAATTGTCGTGGATATCAGCAGGGAAGAGGTTGAAAGACTCGCTCGCGTTGATCCTGACTGGCTCATCAACGGCGAGCGGGGCATAATCAGATTCGCAGCTCAAAAAACGTAAATTGGAAAAGTCAACTGTTATTCTTTCCGGTTCAACCCTCCGGAGACTGTTTCGGTCTGATACCCGGTACCCGGTGGGAAGAGCTCGGGGTGGGAAAAACCCCATCCGGGAAGGAAATTGATTTTATCCCAAAGTGCGATGATGCCGGCTATCCACGCTTGTCTTGCAGATAGGCTTCTACGGTGCGCCTCATCCCTTCCTGCCAGCCAATATTTGGGCTGTAGCCCAGGATTTCGCGCGCTTTGGCGATGCTGAAATGAAAGTCATGGGCGACATGAGTAACCCGGTACAGGTTCAAGGGCGGAACCGATTTCAGGCGGAAGAGCAGGTAAAATCCTCCTAAAATCACGGCCAGAAAATAGGCCAGGGGTATGGGCAGGGTCAACCGGGGCTTCACCCCGAGAAGAGAGGCCGTATAGCTTAAGATATCCCCCCAGGTCACCTCTTCACCCCCGGTTATATTAAACACTTCCCCGGCGCTTTTCTCATTCTCCAGGCTTAGAATAATCGCCTCAATGAGATCATCGATATAGACCGGACAGGTCAATGACTTCCCTCCGCCCAGGGTACCGATAATTCCTTTCTCCTGGGCCTTGAAAAACCGGTAGAAGGTGGTGGTGTCGCCGGGGCCGTAAATATTTCCCGGCCTGATGGCCGTTGTTCTCAATAACCTCGAGTTTCTGGCCAGCACATGTTCTTCGGCCATTTTCTTGGTTGCCTGGTAGGCACTGACATGACGGTAATAGGGTCCCTCTTCGCTGGAATTAACGTGTTTCCAAAAGCCGTGCACCGCAATGGAGCTTATACAGACAAATACACGGCAGCCGCTCTTCTCAGCCTCATCTATTAGCCGGACGGTAAGATCGTAGTTATGCCTCTTATAGATCTCATAGGGCCCCCAGTCCCCGGTCAGGGCGGCCACATGAATCACCGCCTCAACCCCCTGGACCGCCTTCCGAACATCTTCGGCCCCGGTCAAATCCAGCCGGACAACCTCGGCTCCTCTCTCCCGGACCCTTTCCAGGTTCTCCGGGATCTTTTCCCGGCGGTAAATGGCCCGCACCGGGTAGCCCCGCTCAACCAGCACCCGGGCCAGGTGACCGCCCACAAAGCCGGAGGCGCCGGTTACCAGTATTTTAGCGAACTTCATTTCCCCCATCAGGGCAGGACCCCTATCTGCCTGATGACTATGAAAAAATCCAGGGCAATTCCGAAGACACTGTGGATGAGAAGCCCCGGTAGAATGGAGCCGGTTTTCAGGGCGAGATAGCCGAGAAATAATCCGAAGGGAAGTGCCGACAGAGTCTCCGAGAGAGGATGCCCGAAGTGAAGCAGGGTGGAGAGGACGGCCTGAAACGAAACAATGATCGAAAGATTAGCTATCTGCCGCCCGTCCCGGTCAACCTGTCCTGAATCAAACAGGCTGATAAGAGGGAAAATCAAGAATCCCCGGAAAAAGAGCTCCCAGGGAAGGTAGTAGAGAGCAAGATAGAGAAAAACATGGAGAAAGAAGAAGCCGAAACCCCGCCCGGCGATGATCGCAAGCAAGGTCCGGGAATAGGGATAGTAGCTATAAAGTCCCGGCAAATAGGCCCCGATAAATCCGAAGGGCACGGCAAATAGAATAATAAATAAGAATATTTTTTTAGAAAGAAAAGGGCGGGGCCGGGCCAAACCAAGGTTTTTTATC
>CAZERV010000158.1:0-2995 GCA_964514815.1 uncultured Spirochaetaceae bacterium
ATATTGCCTGTATTTCTGGAAAAATTGAATGCCTTGAAATTTTCATGGCAATAACTTGCCATATATGGTATTTTATTGCCAAGAAATTTAAATCGGTACTTTTTATTTAAAAATCTTCCCGTTCGTAACCGGCAGCCAGTTCCTGATAGCCACGCGATTCCTCCTTTTTACCACGCTTCAAACAGCCGGCTGCGTAAATCCGGCACTTCCTGACCATCTCCTCACGGGCCATTTTTTCCTGCTCGCCCCGGAAGACTCCGGCATCCAGGTTCATCCGCAGGGCCTTGATGCGGAAGATCTCGATCTGTCCGTACTTCTCAGAAAGCTGGTCCGGATGCCCGCCGCGCTTGATGACCAGGGGCTCATCGAGATAGCCGGCCGGATGATTTACCGTGATCCTGAGCCAGAGCTCATAGTCCTCGGCGATCTCGAGGTCTTCTCTGAACCCGCCGGTTTCCAGAAAGAGGCTCCGTTTCATCATCACCGTCGAGGGCCCGATGATGCATTTCTTGAGGGCGTCGCGGAAGATATACCCTTCCCGGGCATGGCGCTGTCCGGACTGGGAAACGATTTTTCCGTTCCTCAGCCAGACCTCCCGGGTATGGCAGATTTTCATTTTCGGGTTGGACTCGAAATAGGCGGACTGCCTGGCCAGCTTTTCCGGCTTCCAGAGGTCGTCCGAGTCGAGGAAGGCCAGGTATGCCCCGGAAGCCTGCTCCGCCCCGGCATTGCGCACCTTACCAGGGAAACCGGAATGTTCCAGGCGGATATATTTAATATCGCCCCTGACCGGGAAACTGCGGCCGTATCCTTCCGTGCCATCCGTGGAGCCGTCATCTACGACAATCAGCTCAAACCTCGGCCAGGTCTGCTTCATTACCGATTCTACGGCCTCTCTTAGAAAAGAAAGGCGGTTGAAAGTGGGAATAATCACCGAAATTAAGGGTTCAACAGTCATAAAATGAGCTTAGATAAATCCAACTTTCAGGCTCATTTTTTCGGCGAGCTTACACTGCCCCAGGTCAGCTGAAAGGAAAAGATCACTTTGAGATTCTAAAACCGAGGTAACCTGAATCGCATCGAGGATTTTAAGCGCTCCTTTTTCGAGTCAAATAACCGTGTTCTCAATATCTTTTTGCCAGCGCGGATGAATCAAGAAAAATTCGCACTACCTTCGCTCCTATCGTTCGGCAATAATGGCTTTGCTGAGTGATATACCTGGAATCTGCAAAGTCTCACCATGCTCGACTTCATCAAAATAGTATTTTGCCTTATTTCTTAATTTACTGAAGGTAGTAGTTATCATTCACATCCCCATATCTTGATAATTTGTACAAAATTATGCCATTGGCTTCAATAAGAATATACGAATCCTTATTCTCTACTGCTTCAATCAATCCTGATGGCCCAGGTCCGTTATCTCCTGACGATCTCCCGGAAGGCCAGGTATGTCCTGGAAGCCTGCTCCGCCCTCGCATTCCGCACCTTACCGATCTCATGACTTCTTTTAAGACAGAGGCGGAGGAAAAAATGGAACACATTATTTAAACTAAAATCCAGTCAATCTATGGACTGGGCCTGGTCTTTCAACTCCTGCCAGACGGCTTCTAATTCTAATTCTTTTACGAAACCCTCCAGATAGGTTATGTCCAATTTTCTTCCCTGAACCTCATAAACACTAAGTGCATCAAAAAAATGCTTCCTGCTGCCTCCTGATAGTTTTACCCACATTAGTTTTGCCAGGATTGTATCTTCAGGGGCTGAAACATAGATTTTTTGTCCCATGAACTCTTCAATTGTATCTCCTTGAAAAGCGCGACCGGTCAAAAGGAGAATCTGTTAACAGCCAAAAATCAACCTTATTGCCTCCGCCAATCTCAATAAGATTAAACATATCCTGGTTTTCTATTGCCTCAATAATACTTTCCTTATCAAGATAAAAATCAGGGTGAGGAAACGACTCAATAAATTTTGAGACATGTTCGTTTTGAAGCAGCACGATAATATCAATATCATTAGTGGATCGAGGTTGGCCTTGAAGACTGGAAGCATAAGAACCTGTTAGCATATACTCAATCTGATTGGCTTCCAAAATCTTGATTATTTTTTTCAGTAGGTCCTGTTCCAGCATCTCTTCATATATTCAAGAAATAAGTTATTGATTTCTTCCTCTGAGCGATCCGGAAAACGTTTCTTAAATCCATGCATTGAGAGCTGCTTGGTGAGCTGTGAAAGCTCAATCGCTTTTTTGAGCCTTTGCTCGGGTGACATCTTACGAAGAATTTTTATGTATATCTTATGATTCGGCCGGGGTTTGATGTCCTTTTCTTTCATAGTATGTCAGGATTACTTTTTTCCCGCTTCTTGTCAACGAAATGGAGTATCTATGTCAGGGAAGTATTATCTTAAATCAATCCTCATCAATGGAATCCCTACTTTATAAGTAACTGCGGCTGTATAAGTATCATCATCTTCATAGGCATCCTCAATGTCAATAGAATCTCGCCCCGGTTTATTTATGGCTCGGCCTTTCGTGAGCGATGAGCCCTTTGTGGTCGCAGAGCCGAGCCGGGAAGCCTCGATCGGGCGTTTTCTATACACGCCTGAGATTTTTCCCCTGCTCGCCGCAGGCTGGGAAAAGCACCAGCTAAGAGAAATACTTTCACACTGCTTCCTTGAGAGCCCTGGCCAAAGCGGGCAAGGTCATTTTCAAGCGGATCGAAGGAAAGCGCCTGGATACCGGGGAATCGGAAGGTTTTTTCAGGTCCCTTTTACAGTATGCCTGTACCGTGCTCGGGTTCTCCGAGATCCTGGAAGACTTTACCAGGGAAAGATTTTCTTGAGCCGGTTTGAAGATAATTACCGGCTCACCAGGCTGAATTGACGTGGGGATAGCTTAATAGCTTCCTATCAGCCGTAATCACTGAACACGAGCTTAATCGAGCGGTGGCCACAATAATGCGGTCTGCGGGGTCCTGATGGAAAGGTTCCGGTA
>CAZERV010000159.1:0-2718 GCA_964514815.1 uncultured Spirochaetaceae bacterium
CAGAATGGTATGGGGCTTATATTCCAGAAGTCTTTCTTTTGCCTGCAATCCGGAAGCCGCATTGCTTTCATATTCAGTATCTTTTTTCAGCAAATGGATATACCGGGGTATCTCTGCCTGCCCTGGCACTCTTATGAGGGCGCTTCCTATTCCGACAACATCCGCTCCTGCTTCTCTCATCCTCAAAACGTCCTCACCGCGGGAAATACCTCCCATCCCGATAATGGGTATTCCCGGTCCGGCGGCTTCCCTGACCTCTTTGATTTTTTCCAAAGCGACCTGCCTGATCCATTCTCCCGATTTTCCGCCTTTATGGCCCATCGGGTTATACAGCACCGGGCTTCCCGTATGGGCCTCTCTGAAGACCACCGGACCCACTGTATTGATGGCTGATATCCCGTCAGCCCCGGCCTTCAAAGCCGCAAAGGCAATGCCACCGATGTTTTCCACATTGGGGCTGAGCTTGGGAAAAAGCAGCGCAGTGGTGCTCGCCCTTATTTCCCGGATAAACTCGGCCACCACCCGGGGGTCACTGCCGATGGCCTCCCCGTACCGGCCGCGCGCATGGGGACAGGAGAAGTTAAGCTCCAGAAGATCGGCCACCTCCGCAAAGCTGTCCGCCAGCAGGACAAAATCATCGATGCAGTCCGCCGAGAGAGATACATTCAGCAGTGCCCTGAGAGGATGCTCTCTTCGCAGTTCCGCCAATTCCCGGTACCCCTTCTCGAGGCCCGGGTTACGCAGGCCCACGGCATTCCCGTAGCAGCCGATATCCTGCTCAACCAGAATGGGCTCCCGGTTTCCCGGGTTCGGTCGTACCTGGTAGCTCTTGGTGGTGATTAACTCAATCTCAGGGATATTATTATCCACCCATTCAATGAGATTGGCAGTGGTAGTCAGCACTCCTGAAACTGTTCCGAGCTTAACCCTATCTTCTTTTAAAAAGAGCAGTGCTTGTTCTTCAAGACTCATTAACACCTCCTTCTTCGCATCTTGACCAGTTTTTCTGCCCGGGCCCGGTTACCTGACTGCTTCCTTTCGGGACTGAAGGATCAACCTTTCCGGGCCGCTTCCAATTCAGCCTGCCGCCTGCAATCCGGACCGGAGAGATCCAGAAGCTCCAATAACCCGGCGTAGGAATGCAACCGGATTCCCTGTTTTTCAAGCTCTTCCCTGCCCATGCTATCCCGCTCCACCAGCACAATCAGGTCGCTCACCAAAAGACCCGCTTCGTTCAGCACCTTGATGGCTTCCAGTTTACTCCGGGCCGTTGTGATCACATCATCGATCAGAACTACCCTCTCGCCCCGCTTAAAGATGCCTTCGATAACGTTCCCGGTTCCGTGGTCCTTGGGAACAAGGCGGGGATAAATGAAGGGGATGCTCTTTTTTAGGGAAATGGCCGTGGCTATGGGGAGCGCGGCCAGAGGGATGGCGGCGATTCGATCGAAATCAAGCTTCTCCAGGATTTTCAGATAGACATCGGCGATTTTCGCAAGCAGATCCGGATTGGAGATTATTCTCCGCAAATCGAGATAAAAGGGGGAAATCTTCCCGGACTTGAGCTTAAATCGGCCAAGTTTGAGACAGCCATTTTCCAGGATTTCTTTGAGCAGATCCAGTTTCTCACTCTCTTTATTTATCGATTCCAGGCGGAAGGTTCTTCTTCCGGCCAGGCGGGCCAGGTTTATCCGGTCCCTGAGGGCCCTGGCCCTTTCCCCGGGCTTCGGATCTTGGGCAATCGCCCTGGCCGCAACCGGAAGGATACCCATTTTGTCCCGGCGTATACCGGCGCGGACCGACTCTTCCAACGGACCCCCCTGGGCTCCAATCCCGGGGGCGAGTATCCAGATTTCCGGCAGCTCGGCCCTGATCCTGGCCAGGGCTTCCGGATCCGTTGCTCCCACTACCAGGCCAAGCTCCGCCCCCCATCCCGAGACTTCCCTGGCTATCTCCAGGTAGAGCGGGCGGAAATCTCTTCTATAGAAACCTGTGCTGCAGGAATCTGTCCTGCCGACCATTAATTCCTGGATGGCCCGAGAGCCGGGATTGGAGGTCCGGCAGAGGGCAAATAGTCCTTTGCCGGGATATTTCAGAAAGGGAAGCACCGATTCTTTGCCCAAATAGGGATTAATGGTGGCGCAGTCCGCGGCATAATAGCCGAAAACAGCTTCCGCATAGGCCTGGGCCGTCTGGCCGATATCATTTCTCTTGGCATCCAGGATGACCGGAGTTCCTTCCGGTATCAGCTCTAGTGTTTCTTTGAGCGCTACCAACCCTTCGGGACCGAAGGCTTCATAGAAGGCGATATTGGGCTTAAAAGCGGCGGCATACGGATGTGTTTCCTCGATGATCCTCCTGGTGAAGGACAGAATGGCTGAAACGATGTCCTCATCTCCGGATACTTTTACCCTTGGATCGAGACCAACGCACAAAAGGCTTTCCTTTCTCTCACAGGCAAGCTCTAAGACCTTGAAGAAATTACCAGGCATTTCCTTCTCCTTGTGACGTTATTTAAGGCAGCAGAGTTTTCGGTTAAAAAAAAAGAGAGCCAACGGCTCTCTTTGAAAATCAAAAAAAACTCCGGTCGACCCGGAGCCTTCATGTGCGGTATTAATTTCCTTCCGAAACTAAAGGTTTTCATAAATTGGCAAAAATATTACATAATTATAGAGTCCTGTCAATAGGTAATACAGAGAATAATGACAAATCTGGCAG
>CAZERV010000160.1:0-2007 GCA_964514815.1 uncultured Spirochaetaceae bacterium
ATTTTAAAAATTTTAATGTTTTGTAAACATTATCGTTGCAGCCTTTGATCCGCATTGTTCTTTCCTCCTGAAGGAGCCTTTGCCTTAGGCACACGATTCTCCCAAGGGTCATCGCGTTAATCACTTTTAAATTGGTCAGGTCCAAGGTAACCAGCCTTTGATTCCCTGCTTCAAGATGTTTAAAATAGAGCTCATATTCACTTTGATTGTAAAGTTCCAGGTTATCGTAAACTTCCAGCACATTCTCATCTTTCGATATTTCTTTTAGAAAAAACATTCGCCCTTCCTCCTAATGCTCGAAATACTCTTCGAATTGTAATTCGACGAAGAATCATTAAAGCACATTCAGGCTATTGGCTATTTTTTTCCCTGTAAATAAACCGTATCGGCTATTAATTGGCTATTTTTAGATTAATTTTTGATTAAAAACAGGTTATTAATATAGACCTTAGTAAAACAGCCTTGACGGGCTGCCCGGCAGGATATATACATTGGCCAGGCATGAAATACCGGATCTGCAAACCGACCCTTATCCTGGATGAGGCCAGGGTGAGGAAGAATATCCGTAAAATGGCGGACAAAGCGAAGAAGAGCGGGGTTCGCTTCAGGCCCCACTTTAAGACCCACCAGTCGGCAGAAATCGGTGAGTTGTTCCGGCAGGCAGGCGCTACAGCCATCACCGTCTCCAATGTGGACATGGCCTCCTACTTTTCCGAGCACGGCTGGAGGGATATCACCATTGCCTTTCCGTTGAATATTCTGCAGATCGACCAGATAAACCGCCTGGCTGAAAAAGTCTCTCTCCACCTGCTGCTCGAATCCGAGGAAACGCTTCTGTTTTTAAAGAAAAACTTAAGAGCCCCGGCAGGCGCCTGGATCAAGATCGATACGGGCTACCATAGGACGGGAATTCCTGCCGAACGTATCGACCAGGCGGCGGAGCTGACCTCTGGTATTGCCAGGACTTCTTCCCTGTCTTTCCGGGGCCTCTTAACCCACTCCGGGCATTCCTATCACGCCTCCTCCCCGGAGCGGATAAGAGAAATATACCGCGATACACTGGGCAAATTAAAAAAAGTTCAGCGGGCTTTACACAGCCGCGGATTTTCCGGGATCGAGATCTCGATCGGCGATACACCAACTTGTAGTCTCATCGACGATTTCTCGGGGGTGGATGAAATCAGGCCGGGAAATTTCGTTTTCTATGATATCACCCAGTTTCTATTGGGTTCCTGTGCTGAGGAGGAGATCGCCCTGGCTGTCGCCTGCCCGGTCGTGGCCAAACACCCGGGACGAAAAGAGATAGTGATTTACGGCGGGGCTGTTCATTTATCCAAAGATTCGATCATCCGGGCGGACGGAAGCAGGGCCTTCGGATACGTCGCCACAAAAGAGGAAACGGGTTGGGGACCCATGATCTCCGGGAGCTATGTAGCATCTCTCAGCCAGGAGCACGGTATTGTCAAGGCTACTGAGGGCTTGTTGGAAGAAACCCGAATAGGCGATATCCTTATCATTCTGCCGGTCCACAGCTGCCTCACCGTCAACCTGCTTAAGGATTTCAAAACCGGTTCCACCGATTTTTAAGAATCGTCTTTTGAAATCAGGACCGGTTTCTCTCCTTCCATGATATGGAAGCGATTAACCGAGTGCCTTTACCCGCCTGGGAGTCAACATTCAGGTGTCCATTCAATGCATCTAAACGTTCCCTGATGCCCAGGAGACCGATCCCTTGCAATATGGGGGAGTAATTCTTATCAGTCTGACTGTTAAAGCCCCGGCCGTTATCCTTCACCTATAAAATGATCGTCCCGGTCCAGCCGTCTGTTGGCTTCCACGAGCTTGAAAGTGCGCTCCTCAACCCGGCGTTCAAGCTCTTCGTTCGTTTTGCTCAGCGCTTCTTCCATCTGTTTCCGCCGGGTTATATCTTTAATAATTTGTAATTACTTTGGTTGTTTTTCCATCCTTGAGCACCGGTATTTTTTGTGTCTCAATGAAAAATTTTTG
>CAZERV010000161.1:0-1801 GCA_964514815.1 uncultured Spirochaetaceae bacterium
ACTAAAACTTTATCTCCAGGGTTCCCTGAATCGAGCGGGATGGTGAAGGCCAGTTCCGTGCTTCCCCCGGTCTCCGATCCGGACACATCAGTAATATTATCCTTACCCCCCACCTTTTCATCCGCCCGGTGAAATGTTTTTCTAGAAAAGAAAATGATAATTTTTTTCAATCGTACAGAAGTCTCAGGTGCTCTTTCCTGGCGAAATGCTTAATGATCTCTGGCTGTATTTTTTCAGGATCCACAGCGTGATTCAGCTTTCCGGGATTGAGGAGAGCGTTCAGGATTCTTTTGAACGTGAACGCGTATCTCTTATGCCCAAAACGGTCCTCTACTTCCCTCTCCTTGTTCGGAGCCTGGGCGTGCAGGAGAGCCTGGATTCTTACAATTAAATTCTTGTTCACCCGGCGGAAATGGCTGCGAGCCTGCTCCGATTCCAGGCCTGATAAAAGGCGCAACTGGAGCTCCGCCGGTAAATAAGAGAAGTCGATCAACTCTTGCTCGAAAAGGCTATGAAACTCTTTCTTCAGCCTGGCAATCTCTTCAGCCGGCAAAACCCCTTGCAGGCCCCTGACCTTCTGCTCGTAGGAGGACAGTAGCTTTTGCCTCTCCCCAATAGGCAGGGGGCAGAGGATGTTTTCGTAGAAAAAGACCGGATAATCGCTGAAAAGCTCCTTCATCCCGGTGAGAATATCCAGGTCACGGGCCGCCAGGGGAAGCCCCCACTGGAGGGCATTGATGAATAGATAGCCAAAACCTTCCTGGATGGAAGAGGAGAGCAGCAGGTCACTGGCCCCGATTAAGTCCTCAAACTGCAGGCCCACCTGCTCCAGATCAGCCCCGATGTTCCAGATGCCACGGATGATCCCGTTCCGGTAGCCCTTTTCCACCAGGGTGGAGTAGGGCGCTTCGAGCCTGGAGGTTCCTGGAAGAGTGACCATCAGGTTTACCTGTCGATCAAGGAGCCTGGCGATCAGGGCTGCTTCAAACACGTTCTTTCTGCGAATGGCCCGGACCGGGTAGAAGAACAGGGGATGCTCCGGGTGAAAGGTAAAATTTCTGTCCTTAAAAGCAGCGGCGAGCCGGCCTTTCAATTTCTGTTTTTCCCGCGGGGATGGGAAGTAAGGTGCGACCGGGTTCTCCAGAACACTGACCAGGGCGGAAGGGATTCCCGCCTTTAAAAGGATTTTCCGGTCCCGGTCGGTCAGTACCGTATAATGCACCTTGGGGCTGATGGGATAGGGTGGAAGGGTCAGCATTTGGTTTAAGAAAGCGAGGTTTTGATATCTACCGCATTCCGGAAAATCATGAATCTGAAAAATCATCTTCTGCCGGGAGTCGGACTTGAGAATCTGAAGCAGGGCCTCCGTGAAGATCGGATTCTTGCCGAGATGGTAGTTGTGAATCCACCAGACAGAGTTATCCGATCCGAAATCTTCCAAGAGCCGTGCAGCCAACTTCCGGCTTTCCGGGCCCGAGTTCGGGCTTCGTTCAGGATCGAGGTAGTCGATCCATGGATAAATCGTTATCTCAACATCGAGCGCTTCCAGTCTGGAACGATCGGCCGGCGTCCTGCCGGCTACCAGGCGAATTTTTTTCACCTCCTCAAGGTGCTGCCTGAAGGCCGCAATGGCTCGGGTGACTACGCTCGTTACTCCGCCGGTCAAAAAATGATAGTGAAAGATGGTTAAATCTAGATGCATACCGGATACCCGTGAGATCGCTTAATCATATTTTCAAGCTTTTTTCAAACGGGAGCTCCCTGCGCTAATATTATCTTCAAGTATGACGGATCAGACCCG
>CAZERV010000162.1:0-1788 GCA_964514815.1 uncultured Spirochaetaceae bacterium
ATGAAGCTGAAATCAATAAGGCCGGCGGAATCGACCTGCAGCTCCTCGGCATCGGCGGGGACGGCCATATTGCTTTTAACGAACCGGCTCCGCTCTCCAGCTTCACAGGCAGGTGACTGTGGTTCTGGATGAAGCCGCGGCTTCTCGACTCAAAAGAAAGGAATACTACAACTGGATCAGGGACAATAAGCACCTGGTGCGGAAGTACCTGGGCTCCTGATAAGCTCTCGGTAGATCCGTTTTATCCGTTCGCCGTCTTTAACCGGGTTATTGCCGGAAAGTATTCCTTTCACGAGCTCAAGCCCTGATTCCCGGATCACCTTCCAGGCCCCTTCTGCGTATTCACCGGACGGCGCCGGCAGGATGCATTCTCCGGCCGCTTCGATGATCCCGACACCTTCGCTCTTGAAGCGCCTTAAGGCTTCCGGGGTTCGGTAATCCGGATTGCGCAGGAATATGTAAAAACGGAAGTAGCCGTCCTCCTTGCTGAGCAGGAGGTTCGCCGTGTTTCTCCCCGGGTCCGCGATTTTCCAGATTTCGATGAGCCGGGAAGCCGTCTCGATTACAGCCTCCGGTTTTGCCCCTTCTATCCTGAGAGCGGCCAGGGGATAATTAAGAAGATCGACCTCACAACCGCTAAGCTCCAGCTCGAAGCCGGGTCTCCTCCCGGCTTCCATGACCGGCAGCCTTAAGTCTTTAAAGACCTGGTAGTGTAGGTGTTCGAGGATCGAGGCGCCGGCCCATTCGACGTCGCTGTTGGAGCAAACCGTATATCCCGGAGCCATTTTCCGGAAGCCGAACATGTCCTCTACGGAGCGGCGATTTATCAGTTGAGGCTCCGGTTCGGAAAGGATAAGGATAAAATGGTGGGTAAAGAGGGGATATGGTGTCAACTGGAGAAAAAAGAGGCGGTCTTCCCTCCCCAGGGTAAATTCGTAGATCCTTAAATGCTCTTTCCCGGGACGTCCTATATTTTCCTTGCAGAGGGCGCAGTGCGGCGGCGGTTCATCGGAAGTTTGAAGCGGCTCAGGCTCGTATCTCGAGCGGGCGTAATTGACCTGGATGCGGAAACCGACCTGCAAATCCTTATCGGGAAAAACGAGACGCTCGGTTCCATCCAGCTTTTCACGGCTTATATAACCGGTCTTTAACTCCCACTCGAACAGGCAGTCCATAACGGCCGGCAAACCGTATTTTTCATGAATTGTTTTGAGCTTTTCTTGAATCACCGTCTGATCGGTTTCAGACGGCAGCACTTGAAATGCGCCGATCAAATCCATTCCGGGCCCCGTCAGAGATTCTCCGTGCTCATCTTCAGCTCCCTGGAGATGCGGAAAAGGTCTTCCAAACTGATTTTTTTCAGGAAAACCATGCCCCGGGTGGCCCGGATCAGGGCGCTGGGATGCTCGTAGAAATAAGCCCTGCCCAGGCAGGTCTTCAGCACCTGGTACTGCTCTACCTGGATTTTCTGAGCCAGCTCCCAGAAGGGGCCCTCATGCTCATGGCTCGGGAAGGAAGCTTCCTTCTGGGAGATGAAAGTATTCATGAAGGCGCTATGCTGGAGGGAAAACATGTTCAAAGAGACCGGCACGAACAGGTCCGCCTCACCGGGGTGGAAGCGGTACCAGACATTGCGGTAACCCAGGACCGTAATATCTTTAGAGTCCGGTTCTTTTACATAAATCTTTAGGGCCTCGGTCATGGCCTGGAGGACCTTGTAGTGGGTATCCGGACCGCTCGCCTCCGGGTCCAGGACCAGGGTGAGGACGTCGGGGCGAATTTCAGTAA
>CAZERV010000163.1:0-1697 GCA_964514815.1 uncultured Spirochaetaceae bacterium
TGTATTACGCTGCGGGACCGGACCGAGTGGGTGGAGACGGTTGAATCCGGCTGGAATACTCTCGTCGGAGCCGACGGGGAAAAAATAAAGAGAGCTTTTCACGACTTGCGGGGCGGTTCGAGAGTTCCCCGGGAGAGCCCGGATTTTTACGGGAACGGCGAGGCGGGAAAGAAGATCCTGAACAGCCTGCTCGCCCGGGTGGAGGACGGCACCATTAAGGAGAGAACATGCACTTCATTGATTTAAAAGAACAGTACCGGCGCTACAAAGAGGAGTTCAGGGAGGAAATGGATAAAGTCCTGGAGTCGAGCCAGTATATACTGGGCCCCATGGTGGCAGGTTTTGAAAAGGAGCTGGCGGATTTTGCGGGCGCGAAGCAGGCCATCGGCTGCGGCTCCGGCACCGATGCGATCATGCTGGCCCTGATGGCTCTCGATGTAAAACACGGCGATGAGGTCATAGTTCCTGATTTTACCTTTTTCGCTACCGCGGAGGTGGTCTCCCTGCTTGGGGCCAGGCCCGTTTTTGCCGATATCCGGGAGGATACCTACAATATCGATCCTGATCTTATTGAAGCAAAGATTACCCCTAAGACCCGGGGCATAATCGCCGTCTCCCTCTACGGGCAGTGCGCGGATTTCGACGAGCTGAGCTCCCTTGCGGAGAAGCACAACCTTTTTCTGATCGAGGATGCCGCCCAGTCCTTCGGGGCGGTCTATAAAGGAAAGAAGTCGGGGAGCCTCTGTGAGCTGGCCACCACTTCCTTCTATCCGGCCAAACCTTTAGGCGCCTACGGCGAAGGGGGGGCGGTATTCACCGACAACGACGCCTATGCGGAGAAGATCAGGATCCTGCTCATGCACGGGCAGAACTCCTCCTACCACCACCGCTACATCGGGATCAACGGCAGGCTGGACGCGCTTCAGGCGGCCGTGCTGCGGGTCAAGCTCAAGCATTTCGATGAAGAGCTAGAGATGAGGCAGCAGGTAGCCGGCTGGTACAGCGAGGAGCTGGCCGGCGCGGTGACCACACCCGTGGTCAGGGAAGGAAACGTTTCCTCCTGGGCCCAGTACACGGTGCGGAGCGACAAAAGGGAGCGGATCATCGACCACCTGAAGAAAAAAGGGATTCCCACGGCGATCCATTATCCCATGCCCATTCATCGGCAGGATGCCTATGCCGGTCTGCATCTAAGCGATGAAGGTCTCGAGGTATCGATCCGGATGAGCCGGGGAGTATTTTCCCTGCCCATGCATCCCTTTCTTTCCAGGGAAGAAGTCCGGGAGGTCGCTTACTCCGTCAAGGAGGCGCTTGCTTGAATAAGATGAATGTCGCTGTCCTCGGGGTGGGGAGAATGGGCTCAAACCATGCCCGGATTCTCGCGGAGATGGAAAGCGTCCATCTGGCGGCGATCTGCGATGCCGGCGAAGAAGCGGCGGAGAAGATTGCCCGGAAATACTTTATTCCGGCCCATTATACGGACCTAAGAGCGATGATCGAGCGGGAATCCCTCGATGCGGTCATCATCTCCACCCCGACTCAGGAGCACTACAGGGACGCCGTGCTCTGCATCGAGCATAAGCTTAACCTATTCCTGGAAAAGCCGATGGCCTCCACGGTCGAGGAGTGCCGGGAGATTATCGAGAAAGCGAAAGCCAAAGGCCTGAAAGTCATGACCGGCCACATCGAGCGGTTCA
>CAZERV010000164.1:0-1557 GCA_964514815.1 uncultured Spirochaetaceae bacterium
CGGACGGGTTTTGGGCATCGGGAATGCCCTGATAGATGTTTTTTCTGATGTCGACGACGATTTTCTTATCAAGAATAATCTGAATAAGGGCAGCAAATCCCATGTCTCTCCGGAGAGAGTCTCGGCTATTCTTTCCCAACTGCCGGACCGTGAGCAATTTCCCGGGGGAGGATCGTTCAATACCGTTCTCAGCCTGAGCGAGCTGAGCCTTAAAACTTCATTCAGCGGAAAGGTGGGCAGGGACGAAAACGGGCTTGAATATGCGCACTTTTTAAAACAGAAGGGCATATCCGATTATCTTTGCCATGGGGATAAAGAGACCGGGATCTGCTGCACTCTTTTGACCGCTGATAATGCCAAAACGGTCTTGACCTATCCCGGGTCTGCCTTTGATTTCAAGAAGGAAGAATTAATGGAAGAGGCCTTTAAAGAAAATGTCCTTGTTTATTTAGAAGCTTTCCTCCTTTGGAATACCGGATTGTTGGATAGGGCGATGGAGCTGGCGCAAAAGAATGAATGCGTTGTCTGCCTCGATGCCGCCGGCCCTGAGATAATAAAAAGACATAGAGAGAAGTTTATCGATCTGGCCGGGAATCATACCGGGATCCTGTTTGCCAATGAGAACGAAGTTTTGGCATTGACCGGATTGCCGGCGGAAGAGAGCATTGATTTTCTCAAGTCACTCTGCGATCTTGTAGTCCTGAAAATGGGAAGGAAAGGGGCGGTCGTTATTCAAAAAAACCTGGAAATGAAGATCCCCCCGTATCCCGCCGATGTTGTGGATACTACCGGAGCTGGTGATCTTTTTTCGGCCGGATTTTTATTCGGCTTTATTAATAATCTATCGTTAGAAAAATGCGGCCGGCTGGGGAGCCTGATGGGTTCCCTGGGAGTTGCCAACCGGGGAGGAAGGCTTCTGCCGGGTCAATACGATGAGGTAAAAACTGTAATAAGCAGGATGATGGGATGAACAATTATGAAAGAGCCTTTAAGGCTGCGGCGGCGCTCCTGCGCAGTGAGAACATTGACGAGATCTGTCTTCGAAGCGGGGCTCGAAAGAAGGGCAATACTTTTTCAATTGCCTTTTTTAACGACGAGTACCGGATCATACTGCCGGAGGTGGTATTCGACGCTCAGGCGCTCTCACTAACTGAGAGGATACTGATACTGCATTATTTGACCACCAAGGAGAGCTTTTCGACCAAAGGGGAGTTTGTCAGCTTTAAAAATCTGCCGGGAGCTTCATTTTACAATCCCACCTTTCGGAAGCGAGGACCGGAGCGCATCCTCAAAAGATTCGGGTATAATATAGAAGAAATTACGGCGGCGGCTGAAAAGTTGAGCGGAAGCAGGGCGGAGTATGGAGATGTTTCCTTCAGGCTGACAATATTTCCTAAAATAGAAGCGGTGATCGTGCTTTATCGGGGCGACGAAGAGTTTCCGCCGGAAGCCGGGATCTTATTCAATGATGATATAATCAATCATCTGCCCCTGGAAGATATTGCCGTTACCGCCGGCCTGATTGCAGGCCGCCTGGAAAAGGCGGCCGGGCTTTAG